>WREE01000037.1 GCA_009779515.1 Symbiobacteriaceae bacterium | reverse complement strand
TTAGTAGAGAGTTGGGTTTTCGTACACCCCAAGGATCTCCAAGATGGTCTTTTTAAGGCAACAGCTGACGACATTCTAGTTAATGTCCCCTATGTGGAAGGGTGTGGCTTTTGGTTCGATCATCACAGCTCAGAAGCCGAGCGCGTCTGGGTCGAGTATCAGGGTTGCAGTCGCCTGGCACCTTCCTGTGCCCGTATCGTTTTCGAGTATTATGGTGGAGTAGACCGTTTTCCTAACCGCGTCGAAATGATCGACTACGCCGACCGTATCGATTCCGGCAACCTAACTTACGGTGAAATTATGCATCCAACCGACTGGGTTCTTCTCGGTTTTCTCACAGACCCACGTAGTGGTTTGGGTCGTTTCCACGACTACACCATCAGCAACTACCAGCTTATGAGCAAGTTGCTGGGGGAGTTCTACCTGGCTAGTTGTGAGGAAATCCTTGCTCTCAGCGATGTCCAAGAACGTATTATGCGCTTTCAGGAAGAAGATAATCGTTTTCGCCTCATGCTTAACGAGCATACCCAGGTGGCTAAGAATGTCATCATTACCGATCTGCGTCATACCGAGTTTATTCATGTAGGTAACCGCTTCATTATCTATTCGCTCTATCCCGAGCAGAATGTCTCCCTTTGGATTGCTAAAGCTAACGATGATCGCTATGTCATGATCAGCTGCGGACACAGTATCCTTAATCGCACCTGCAAAACCGATGTAGGTTCGCTGATGCTCCGTTATTACGGAGGGGGTCACCAGCAGGTGGGTACCTGCCAGGTTCCCTGGGATGAAGCCGATCATATTCTTAACGAAATTCTTTGGCAGCTACACTCCGACGAAGAGGAATACGAAGCTGAAGAAGAAGTAGATATTATCCAGATTAAGGAGTGAGTGTCCAGTGCGTTTAGTGACCCGTTCAGATTTTGACGGACTAATCTGCGGTTTCCTGCTGCGCCAGATAAATCTTATCGACAGCTGGATTTATGTCCATCCCAAAGATCTCCAGGACGGTCTATTCGACGCTACCCCTAACGACGTTCTGTGCAACGTTCCCTATGTGGAAGGGTGTGGCCTCTGGTTCGATCATCACAGCTCGGAGTTCGAGCGCCACGCCGACGAATTCGAAGGAAGCAGTCGTTTAGCCCCTTCCTGCGCCAGGGTGGTCTACGATTATTATGGAGGTCCAGACCGTTTCCCCGGCAGAAGCGTAATGTTAGACTACACCGACCGCATCGATTCCGGCAATCTTACTAAAGAGGAAATTTTAAACCCCAACGAGTGGATTCTCTTGGGCTTCTTAACCGACCCTCGCACGGGGTTGGGACGTTTTCGCAACTTCACCATCAGCAACTATCAACTAATGGATAAACTCCTGGGAGAATGCTACGACTACAGTATTGCTCAAATTATGGCTATGCCCGATATTAACGAGCGGGTCGAAGTTTATTATGAGCAGACAGAGCTCTTCCATAAAATGTTGGAGAAACGTACCAAAGTCGACGACCATATTATTATTACCGACCTGCGGGGAGAGGAAACTATCTACACCGGCAACCGCTTCTATATTTATAGCCTCTTCCCGGAGCAGAGTATCTCTCTCTGGATTGTCGATGGACGCCAAAAACTCAACGTGGTCATCAGCTGCGGGCACTCTATCTTAAATCGCTCCTCTCTCACCAATGTAGGATCCCTCATGCTGGAGTATGGTGGTGGCGGGCACTTCCAAGTTGGTACTTGCCAAATCCCCTATGCCGATGCCGACCGCGTCATTAGCGAAATCGTCGACCGCATTAAAATCGACGGCATGAAAACAGAATAGAGTTAGCTGCACCTGCTAGCCATGTCGGTAAAGATTTCAGAATAAGAAGCTTTTAAAACCTGAGCGCCACCTCTAAAAGGTGGCGCTCAGACTGTAAGAAAACAGCTTTCATATTTTTTGCTGGCGAGCCAGGCGGAGCATATCACCTAGGACAGAGCCTGCTGTTCCTTTACCGGAACCTCGTCGGCTGTAAAGCACTTGCTCTCCTTGGGTGACCGTAGTCAACTGGGCTACTTTTTGGCTATAAGTAATCCCCGCCAAAGGATCTCCCTCTTCCAGAGCAACGGGAGCTACCGACATGGTGTAATCTCCATTTTCCCAGGTGGCAGCAGCTACGACACTGTAACGCTTTCCAGCAGCTGCGGCTTCAGCCAATTGGCGGGGGGTAATCTTGGTTATCCCCTCCACGGCTACATCATGGATACTTTTCCCTCCCTGCCATGCATGGTTCGCCATATGGAGAAGTTTAACCCCACTGTCCATACCGGTAAGATCCAGGGTGGGATCGGTTTCGGCAAAACCAGCTTGACGAGCTTCCTGTACTCCCTCTGCCAAGCTGCGCCCTTGTTCCATTTGAGCCAAAGTATATTGGCATGTGGCGTTAAAAATCCCCCGGATAGCCAACAGTTCCCCTGCTTGCCCCAGTGAGGCAAGAACAGGGAGTATCTCCAATCCTGCGGAAGTAGCACAGCTGTAAGCTAACCCTTTGCCATAATGCGAGGCGGTACGGCGCACATCGTGATCCCACAAAGCGAGAACTCCCTTATTAGCCAAAACCACATCCATACCTAAAGCGAAAGCTTGTAGGACATGACTGCGAGCCGGCTCAGCATCCTCATAATTACTGGGGGTAGCCTCAATTAACATATCAGCGCCGGAAAGCTCCACTGCCTCCAAAGCGCTCAACCCCTTAACCCCATACTCCGGATAATAGGCCACCGAACCGGTATCCCAGGCAATAGTATGGAGTTTCGACAAAGGAAAACCTTCCGGGCAGAAGGCAACACCCTGGATATCCGCCACAGCTACCAGGGAAAAGTGCAAGCCATAGCTAGCGGCTATCCGGTTTCTCTCCTGGAGTAGCAAATCTGTCAGAGAGCGCCCGACATGCCCGTACCCCAGCAGCACTATTTTTATCGTCTTCATATTTATTTACCCCCTCCTTTAGTATACACTGCATTCTTTATACCGACACCAGACTCCTTTGCTTTCACCTGCAGATCAACAAAGGAATCTCCCTCCTGTCAAGCGAATTAGGGAAGTAATCGTAGGTAAATAAACTTGGGAGTGTAAACCTTTTGACTGAAGATAATCATCTTTTTTCCGAAGTCACCATACCCATTGCCGGTATGACTTGTGCTGCCTGTTCCCAGCGCATTGAGCGTATCTTGAGTCGTACCCCTGGTGTGTACCAAGCCAGCGTCAACTTGGCAACGGAGAAAGCTACCGTAACCTACCGGGAAGAAGTCGTCCGCCTCTCACAACTGAAGCAAGCTATTGCCGCTGCTGGCTACACCCCTTTGGAACTAGATCATCCCCAGGAAAGAGATGCTAACCGCCTACGCCAAGAGCAGGAAGTCTCTGCCAGTTGGCAGCGACTGCGCGTAGCCGCTTTGGCGACAATACCCCTTTTTTATATCGCCATGGGCGCCATGTTTAGCTGGCCTCTTCCTGCCTGGCTCCATCCCATGTCTAGCCCTTTAAACTTTGCTTTAATCCAGCTTGCTCTCACCCTTCCTGTGGTGGCAGTAGGCTACCGTTTCTATACTGGTGGTTTTCGAGCTCTCTTACAGGGAGCACCGAATATGGACAGTCTAATTGCTCTAGGGACTTCAGCAGCCATCATCTATAGCCTCTACGCTACTACTCTGATTGCTAGAGGAGATCACAATGCCCACCACTCTCTCTACTTTGAAACTGCCGGTGTCATTATCACCCTCATCCTTCTGGGTAAATCATTGGAGCTTTCTTCCAAAGGACGAACTTCGGAAGCTATTAAAAAGCTGATGAACCTTACCCCCCCTACTGCTACTGTCCTCCACGGGGATAATGAGCAAGAGCTGCCGGTTGCTGAAGTTGCTATCGGAGACTTACTCCTGGTTAAGCCTGGAGAAAGGATACCAGTAGATGGCGTGGTGGAACAAGGGTTTACCGCAGTAGATGAAGCTATGCTCACCGGGGAAAGTTTACCGGTGGACAAACTACCCGGCGACAAGGTCTACGCTGCTTCTCTTAATAAGAATGGTCTCATCCGTATGCGAGTTACCAAAGTCGGAGCCGAAACTGCTTTAGCCCAAATAATCAAGTTGGTGGAAGATGCCCAAGGTTCTAAAGCTCCTATCGCTGCCCTAGCCGATATCGTCTCCGGTTACTTTGTACCAGTTGTCTGCCTTATAGCTTTAGTAGCAGGTATCGCCTGGTATTTAGCCACCTCAAATTTCACCTTTGCTCTGACTATTTTTATCTCTGTCTTAGTTATTGCCTGCCCCTGTGCTCTAGGCTTAGCTACTCCTACCGCCATTATGGTAGGTACCGGTCGCGGAGCGGAACTAGGTATTCTCATTAAAAGCGGCGTCGCTCTGGAAATAGCCCACATGGTCGATACGGTGGTGTTGGACAAAACCGGCACCATCACCGCAGGTCACCCTCAGGTTACTGACATCATCCCTATCGGCGGCTGGAATGAAGAAGAACTGTTGCAACTGGCAGCTTCCGGGGAAAAAGGTTCGGAACACCCCTTAGGGGAAGCTATAGTCAGAGAAGCATCAACACGAGGGTTAGAGCTGTTACCTATCACCGCATTCCAGGCTGTTCCGGGGCACGGCATAACCGTTAACACCGTAGATCGGCTTCTACATATCGGCAACCAACGCTTGATGGAAAGTCATAATATCTCCTGGCACGATATGGAAAAAACCGCCACCGACTTGGCAGCTACTGGCAAAACCCCGGTCTATATTGGTATTGACGGTAGCTTAGCCGGTATAATTGCCATTGCTGATGTGCTCAAAGCCGGCAGCAAGGATGCTGTGCAAACCCTAAGGGAGATGGGGTTAGAAGTAGCCATGATCACCGGTGATAACCGGCGCACCGCTGACTCTATCGCTGCCCAAGTGGGAATAAATCGTGTCCTGGCAGATCTCCTCCCTCAGGACAAAGCAGAAGCCATTCGGCAGTTGCAACAGGAGAAGCGCAAAGTGGCTATGGTGGGAGATGGTATCAACGATGCCCCGGCTCTAGTCCAGGCTGATGTAGGTATCGCTATCGGCTCCGGAACCGATGTGGCTATGGAATCTGCCGATATCGTCCTCATGCGTAACGACCTACGGGATGTGGTATCCGCTCTACACCTCAGTCGGCGCACTATCGGTATTATCCGACAAAATCTTTTTTGGGCTTTTGCCTATAACAGTGCCGGCATTCCCCTGGCCGCCGGGATCTTACACATCTGGGGAGGACCCCTCCTCAACCCCATGTTCGCAGCTGCCGCCATGAGCTTTAGCTCGGTATCTGTAGTGACTAACGCCCTACGTCTACGTTCATTTAAACCCTAAAATAGGAGGTGAAACTATGAACACGGTAGTCCTAAAAGTATCGGGTATGACTTGAAACCACTGCGTCGGCGTTATAACCAAAACGCTGCAGGCTCTGGACGGAGTCTCTAATGTGGAAGTTAACCTGGAACAGCACACAGTCAGTGTCACCCACGACCTTGCCAAGGCAACTGTGGAGCAACTTGCCACCGCTGTTGTTGCCGCCGGTTATGAAGTTGAGCTAGTGTAGAAAGCTGTCTAAAACAAAACTGCAGCTACCTGTTCTAGGTAGCTGCAGTCTTTTTAGCGTCTATAACTTAAAGACGGTTTACCTGGCAATTAGCTTGTGTATCTCTGCTAAGGCAATTTCCATTTGCGGATCGTTGTCGTGGGGGATCTCTTCGTAACAGCGTTTATTAAGGACTTGCAAAGTATCATCACTTAGAGCGCCGCTAACATAGATCCGGCTATCTTCTTGGAAGGCCTGCAATGCTGCCACCGTTTTCTCGCCGAAACCTTCTTCAAAGGGAGCATCGAAACCCAAAGCTTGCAGTTTAGCTTGCAGCAACTCAATCTGCCCGGGTTTGATCAGGCGTCCCTTTTCTAAAACTAAAGGAAAATAGGGATCGATAGCTTTAACATCCGGCTCTAACCCCTGACCTTCGATATACCTCCCTTTAGGAGTAACCCAATGGCTAACCGTGAAGGAGACACCGCCTCCATTGGCCAGGCGATAGGTGTGTTGAGCCGAGCCCTTGCCAAAGGTGCGCACCCCAACCAAGCGACCGGCTCCGGTATCTTGCAAAGCTCCTGCCAAAACTTCGGAAGCAGAAGCCGAGTAACCGTTGACGAGAACTACCACCTCAAAGTTACGGGTTGCCAGGGTAGAGATATGATCCTGGGGGATTTGATTGCGAAATGTCCAGGTAAAAACAGTTCCCGCTGGTACCAGCATATTAGCCACATCCATCAGCCCGTCTAAGGTGCCACCTCCGTTGTTGCGGATATCCAAAATTAACCCCTTCATACCCTGGTCTAGAAGGCGTTGCAGCTCCTTGCCAAACTGAGCACCGGTGCTGTCGTTAAAGGTAGTGATAGTTATTAAGCCAACTTCATCCTCCAGCATTTTTGCTGTTACAGATATTAGCTCAACCACATCGCGAACAATATCTACCTCGAAGGGTTCCGGTTCAGATGGACGCAAGATGGTGAGTTTAACTATCGTACCACGGGGTCCCTTAACGCGAGTGACCGCTTCGGTGAGCGGCATCCCTTGAGCATCGACCCCATCAATAGCCAAGAGCTTATCGCCACTCAGTAGCCCTGCTCGTTCTGCCGGAGAGTTGGGGTAGATAAAAATCATGGTTACGTAGCCGTCTACGCCGGATTCCACCGTGGAACCAATACCAGTATAGGAGCCGCTACTCTGCTCCCCTTGGGTGCGCATCTGGTCGGCATCAAAGTAGTGGCTGCGAGGATCGCCTAGAGCTGAAACCATACCTTCCATGGCACCTTGCAGTAGCACCGAAGCGTCCGGTTCGTTAACATATTCTCGTTTTAAATGCTCATAGAGCTGTTGCAAAGCTGTGAGCTCCCGCTCTTCCACCCGTTGCTTCATATCGGAAGCCACAGGACCTACAGCTCCCAAGGCAATTTGTTGCTGCCAGATAACCCAACCGTTAAAAGCTATGGCTACGGCTATGAGCAACAGACCGGCAAAGAGCCAAATACCGTTCGGTTTTTCTTTCATCCTCTCACCTCATATTTTATTTAAGATGATGCTATGGCGCCACCAACTGTTACTACCATAAGTAATCCAAAGGTTCCTGGCACTCCCCATCATAGCGAAACTCTATATGGAGATGGGGTCCGGTGCTATACCCGGTACTCCCGATACGGGCGATGAGTTCACCCTGTGCCACACTCTCCCCTACCTCCACTAACAAAGCAGAACAGTGGGCATATAAAGTAGCCAAGCCTTGCCCGTGGTCGATCATAATAAAATTACCGTAGCCACCGTTATAGCCATACGATGCCATCACAACCAACCCCCCATCCACCGCCAAAATATCGGCGCCACCAGGAGCGGCAATGTCCAACCCGTTGTGATGACCATCGTTACTACCACCAAAGGGGTCTGAGCGCCAGCCGTAATAGCTGGTGATTTCGTAATATCCAGCTAAGGGCCAAATGTAAGTGCCATTACCTAAAGCGCGACTACGGTTAGCTTCCTGTAGAATACGAATCTCTTCCGCTAGCAGATCCGAACGGGCTTGGAGCTCTCGTTCGCTGGCTTCATACGCCTCTTTCATAGATAAAATATCGGTGATAAGCTGACTTTTTTCCGCTCGCTGTTCTTCAATCTGCTGAGATTGCCAACTCTCCCACTGCTCCAGGCGTTGCTGTTCAGCATAATCGCTTTCCAACTGCCTTTTTAAAGCTTCCTGCTGACTCCGCAGTTTATCCAGTTCGCCTAGTAAAGTTATATCGCTTTCAAATAGACGGCGCAGGAGATCGAAGCGATGCAAAAAGTCGCTGTAGCTGGTAGCTTCAAAGAGAACCTCCAAATAGTTTATATTGCTGTTTTTATACAAAACTCGCAACCGCTCTCGGGCTAGAGCATCCATTTGCTCCTGAGCAGCACTGGTTTCCTGGATAAGTTGGGCGGTGTAAGCCACACTCCCCTGCAAGCTCTGGAGGACTCCCTGAAGTCGCTCCTGCTCTCCCATGCTGGAGTAGAGCTGGAGTTCCAAATCCCGCAGCTCAACAGTATACTCATTGGTAGTATTAATCGTCCAGGCAATTTTGCCTTTGAGGTCGGCAATGCTTTCAGCGGTGCTGGCTAGATCGTTCATTTTGGTTTCGATATCACTGGCCACAGCCACCGGAAGGCAAAATAAGCTGACCACCACCAACCACAGCCGTATTTTGGGGTGCATATTCATAATTGACCTATACTCCTCTGTAACTGTCTCATACATGCAAATAGCGCCCAATGGTTATACTGCTACCTAAAATTCCAAAGAGGGTGCCAGCTGCAAAAAGCCATAAACGCAGCGTTCCCAGGAAAGGGTCTGCTCCTGCCATGGAGATAAAAGATATTTCCCGGGCTATATAATCGGCTGCTTGGTGGTAGAGCCAGGCAGTAAGCTGAAAAGCCACCAAGGCTCCCACAAAACCCAGTAATAGACCTTCCAGAATAAAAGGAACACGGATAAACCAGCTGGTAGCTCCGACAAAACGCATAATATTTATTTCGTTACGACGAGCATCTACCGTTAAACGTATGGTATTCACCACGATAAACAGAGCGGCGCCGGCTAACCCCAACATCACCATCGCCCCGGATATGCGCACCAAAGAGGTAAAGCTGAGGAGTTGCTTAATAAAGTTGTTACCGTAGATAACATCATCAACTTCCGGAAGGGCTATAAGAGAAGCAGCAATAGCTGGGATAATCTCCGGAGAGCTGGCTCGAATAACATAGGAATCCTGTAAAGGGTTGTCGCTCCCCTGGTAGATGGTGAGCAGATCCACCCTGCTGCCTCCCATACGGCTGTTCAGCCTTTCCAGAGCTTGGTCGCGGGTAATAAAATCGGCTTTGATCACCCCGGGAATGTCGAGTATTTTAGTAAGCAACGGTCGCAAATCGTCGGAAGTAACATAATCTCGTAGAAAACAGGTAACTTCCAGTTGAGTTTCGACCTGAGTTGCCATAAAATCGAGATTATATAATAAAGAGGCAAAAAAACCTAAAATAAGCATGGCTAAAGTTACCGTGATGATGGAAGCGCAAGCCATCCAGATATTGCGACGCAAGGAGCGGGTTGTCTCCAGTAGGTAATACCACAGAGTTTGTAAACGCATCAGGAGTAACCTCCTCGGTAGTCGTCGCGCACAATATGACCTGCATCAATAGCAATGACACGCCGCTTCATACGATCTACCAGGTTTTTGGCATGAGTGGCCATGAGGATAGTCGCTCCCGAATTATTAATTTGGACTAGCAAGTTCATAATCTCCCAGGCGGTTTCGGGATCCAAGTTGCCGGTAGGTTCGTCACAGAGGAGCAGCAAAGGGTCATTGGCTAAAGCGCGAGCTAAACCGGTACGCTGCTGTTCACCACCGGATAACTGCTGCGGCAAATCGTTAGCTTTACGGTGTAGACCGACCAACTCCAGCAGCAGAGGAACACGCCGCCGGATTAACGAGGGTGGCGCCTCCACTACCTGCATGGCAAAGGCTACATTTTCGTACACAGTTTTTTGGGGAAGCAAGCGAAAGTCTTGAAAAACAATACCTAGGTTGCGACGCAGGTAAGGCACTTGCGAAGGCTTCAAACGATTAACCACCCGCCCCGCCACCGAAACCATACCGGTGGTCGGCTTTTCTTCACAAGTAATTAACTCCAAGATAGTGGTTTTACCGGCGCCACTGGGTCCGACCAGAAAGACGAATTCTCCTTTATTTATCTCAAAAGAGACTTGCTGTAAAGCTACCTGGCGATTGGGAAAGACTTTGCTTACCTTATTAAAAGATATCACCGGCATCCCTCCTCGTAGCAGCAACCGCTATCTGTTTCGACGATAGTAACATATTTACCTGCCGAACAGACGTGCATGAAATGCGTTCGCCCAAAAAATGATAGATGTGCGCGTCTGTTCGCCACGCGACCGCGCGGTCCTGGAACATAGTTCCTGTAAGAGCAAACTAGCATCAGAGTAGTAAAGCCGATTGTTTAAGCTGTACTATTTATGGTATAATCCCCTATAAACATAACCGAGGTGACCTATGAGTAAAAAAGCCAACAGTGTACAAATTATCCCCTTGGGTGGGGTAGGAGAAATAGGTAAAAATATCTTGGCTATCCGCTATGGTCAGGAAATTATCGTCATTGATGCCGGTTTAAAATTTCCCGATGATAGCTTATTAGGTATCGACTATGTCTTGGCGAAAACCGATTATCTTAAAGCCAATGCTCGCTATCTTAAAGCTTTAATTCTCACCCATGCCCATGAAGACCATATAGGGGGAGTTCCTTATTTACTTAAAGATATTCCCTTGCCCATATATGCTTCTAACTTAACCTTGGGCCTCTTGGAGCCAAAACTCAAAGAACACCAGGTTACTGCCACCCTCCAGGCTGTGCGCCACGGGCAGGTGGTAGCCATTGGTCGCAACTTTAAAGTGGAGTTTATTCATAATAACCACAGTATTCCCGATAGTTTCGCTCTGGCGATCACCACTCCAGCAGGGGTCATTTTTCACACAGGGGACTTTAAGATTGACCAAACCCCTATCGAGGAAGCGACTATGGATCTCCAACATTTAGCGGCTATTGGTAGTCGAGGGGTGCTGGCGATGATTTGCGATAGCACCAACGCCGAACGCGACGGTTTTACCAAATCTGAACGGATTGTGGGACAAACCTTTGATCGTATTTTCAGTGAGCATACCCGAGACCGGATCATCATTGCCACTTTTGCCTCAAACATCTATCGAGTGCAGCAAGTTCTAACTACGGCTGAAGACCACCATCGACAAGTAGCCGCCGTAGGTAGAAGCATGGTCAATAATATTGAAATTGCTGCTTCCTTAGGGTACTTAAAAATGCCGCCTGGTACCTTTATCTCTATTGAAGAAGCCGGTCGCCTGCCCAATCATGCCCAGGTCATCCTCTCCACCGGTTCTCAAGGTGAACCACTTTCAGGGTTGGTGCGTATGGCGAACCAAAGCCATTCATGGATTAATATTGGCGAGGGAGACTTAGTGATTTTTTCCTCCTCTCCCATCCCCGGCAACGAAACCTTAATCAACAAAGTTATCAACGGGCTCTATCGCAATGGCGCCAAGGTTATTCATCAAGGGAATGCCGATGTTCATGTTTCGGGACATGCCAACAGCGAAGATATCAAATTGATGTTAGCTCTGATTAAACCACGCTACCTGCTCCCCTTCCACGGAGAATATCGCCACCAGGCTGCCCTACTGCGTTTGGTGCAAAATGTTGGCATTACATCCGAACGTTGCTATCTGGCAGAAATTGGCGATGTGCTGGAGCTTTCGGCGGAGAGTATGCGCAAAGTAGGCAAAGTTGAAGCGGGGATACTCCTGGTGGATGGATTATCAGTTGGGGATATAGGTAATGCGGTTCTTCGGGAGCGCCGGGCTATGGGTCAAGATGGGGTGGTGACTGTGGTCGTCGCCATTAATAAAAAGATGCGTCAACCGGTGGGCAGTATCGAGATTATCTCCCGAGGTTTCATTTATATGAAAGAATCGGAAGAGCTTATTGATGATATACGGCAAATTGTCCAGGGAGTTTTAGCAGAGTGTCGCCAAATTGGGCGCCTACACAGCGAGCCGATTAAAGAGATGCTCCAGGACGCTCTGGGTAATTTTCTCTATGATAAAACCGGAAGACGCCCCGTGATTATTCCTCTCGTGGTGGAGGTATAGCTAACCCTCTCTGAACAGAAGCCCATGAACTGCGTTCACCCATGGCATGATAGAAACAGGCTTCTACTCCGCCACGGGAACCGTGGCTCTGGAACGTAGTTCCAGTAAGCGCAGGCGGGCTTTGCCTGCTGTAGCCCGGGGTCCCCGCGCACATGTGCGTGGGGTGGGAGCATCCCGGGGTTTGGGGGCGGGTAGCCCCCATCTATCAGAGTACAAGCTTCATTCGAAGGTAAACATAACTTCACTAAAAACTTCGGTGTTATAGACAACCATAACCAAATCAGGTGCAATTTCGGCTATGGTGGGTAGCAGTTCCAGGGGGAGCTGCGTAAAGGCACGCAGATCGATTAGATAGAGTTCTTGGAAAAATTGGGCTAAAAAGGGTGCCATAGCTAGGGAGAAAGAGTCCTTTATGAGAAGGACTCTTTTTCCTTCCTGGAGGTCGTGATTAATAATATGCACTAGGCCCATGTCATACTCTAAAAAGGTTCCGTAACGACCATGGGTTATCGGTTTATCCGCCGCTAAATGCTCCTCTCTCAGAAAGGTCTGACGAAAGGAACCTGTCCAGAGAGGCTCGGCGTAGCCATCGGCATACAGCGAATAACTCCCGTCTGTATAGGGATAGATGATGGTAAAATCGTCTACTCCTGTGTAAAACCTACCAGTACGTCGCCCCTGGGAACCAAGGAAGATACCGGTGTAGGTTTCTTGCCGGTAATCTTTGAGGTCACGGCTTAGGGAAGGCAGTTCCCAGTGCAAGCTCTCTTCTAGATAAGCTACCAACTCCATGGCAGCCCAAAAAGCCGTAGGAGTCTGCCAGTGA
Source organism: Symbiobacteriaceae bacterium (assembly GCA_009779515.1). Classification (GTDB taxonomy): domain Bacteria; phylum Bacillota; class JAAYKD01; order JAAYKD01; family WRDA01; genus WREE01. The sequence continues at coordinate 1,927 of WREE01000037.1, read as the reverse complement.
TGGTCTGTACGATAAAACATATCTTTGTAAGGTATGCCGCTCTGCCAGAGGCGAGGGCGCAGATCCAGGTAAGGCAACTGTTGAGCAGCCAAGCGCTCCAGGAAAGCATCGGCGACCAGGTTGGAGTTATTAGTCATCGGCTTAGGAAGCTCTGTATAGCCGGGAATTACTTTATTAGGAAGCTGTACATAGAGGAGCGGCAACGCCATCTCCCGGAGGGTGTAATAAAATTTAACATACTCTGCTGCCGGAGCAGCGGTATCTTGTTCCCAATAAAGAAAATGGAGGTTGGCATAGCTATCTTGCAGCACCATTTGCCCGCTACTGTCTTCCACCGAACGCCGACCCATCAAACGTTGGTATAAACCATGAAGATCGATTAAGGGGTAGCGAAGGAGAAGGTTGCTTTGCAGAGCCTGTTCAAAGCTGCTGATGAGCTTTTTTGTGCGATTCGCCAGACTCTCCTGGGCGTTCTGTTGCCAGGAAGCAGCCAGGGTAGCTTTAAGCTGAGGGTAACGCAGAGCCAGGGTGGCGCCACCCAGAGAGGTTAGAAGAGTTAAAATAATCACAGCCAGAGGTAAGCTTTTCGTCCTCAGCACTTCCCCTACCTCCTTAAAAATTAAAATAGATAAAGGGGTTATAGGTATCTTTAACCAAGCAACTGATAGCTAGTAAAAAGACGCCAGTTAACACAGCCGGCTCCAGCCACTTAACCCCCAGACTGCGCTGCTGAAGCCAAGCAGCAACTCTCTTGCCCCAAGGACAGCACAAGAGGATAGCGCCGCAGAAAATAACCCCATTTTCTCGTAAATAATATAAGGCGATCTCATCGACCAAAGGGGTACCGTTTAACCCCAGGAGAGCACGATAATAAGCCACCCCTTGGGTGAAGCTCTCGGCACGAAATAACACCCACCCCAAGATAACCACCAGTAGGGTGTAAAAACGCCGGGCTACAGGATGCCCTTGTTGGTTGCGGTCATCGATACCACTGAGCTTCTCGATAATAAGGAAAGCTAAAAAATACAAACCCCAGAGGACAAAAGTAATATCCGCTCCGTGCCACAACCCGGTGAGAAACCACACGACAGCCAAGTTACCTACCAAACGCCACTGACTGCTGACCCGTGAACCTCCCAAGGGAAAGTAGACATAGTCGCGAAACCAGGTACCTAAGGAGATATGCCAGCGACGCCAGAACTCACTAACCGAAGTGGAGATGTAAGGGAAGTTAAAGTTTTCTTCAAAGTGAAAGCCAAACATCAACCCTAAGCCTATCCCCATATCGGAGTAGCCACTAAAGTCATAGTATATTTGCAGGCTATAAGCGATAATGCCACACCAGGCGAAGGTTGGCGACAACCAGGCAGGGTTTTGCCCAAAAGCACGGTCAGCTACTAAACCCAAAGTATTGGCAAAAATAACCTTTTTAGCTAAACCGTAGACAAAACGCTCCATCCCCTGGCAAAACTCGGCTAGGTTTTCCCGCCGCTGCTGGATCTCATCGGCTACCGTTTGGTAACGCACAATAGGACCGGCGATCAGTTGGGGAAAAAGAGCCACATATAAAGCTACATGCAAAGGATTTTTTTGCATCTCCCCAGCATCTCGCGCTACATCTAAAACATAAGACATAGCTTGAAAAGTAAAAAAGGAGATACCTATAGGAAGCAGCAGTTTAGGATCGTACAATTCCCAAGAGAAAGCTCGGTTGAGAATACCAATAGCAAAGCTCAAATATTTATAGACAAAGAGTAAACCCAGGTTACCGACACAGGTAAGAAGTATGGCAGGCCACAACGGACTGCTTTTTCTTTTGCTCATACCCACCCAAAGCCCACATAACCAGTTGAACAGGATAGAAGCCATCATCACAAGAACAAACCACGGCTCCCCCCAGGCAAAGAAGAGGAGGGAGACCGTGAGT
>WREE01000036.1 GCA_009779515.1 Symbiobacteriaceae bacterium | reverse complement strand
GTCGATGACCTTTTGCGCCAGGCAGGGGTCGCTGTAGGCGACACCGTACGCATAGCTCACATGGAGTTTATCTTCGCCGATCACGATGAACCTTAAAGTTATGCTCTCCCCAATAGCAAAAGCGGAATAAAGTCCTGAGCAGTATCGTTAGCTTTGAGCAATAAGAGTAAACTGCCGCCCTACCACCCGCTTTGTTATAAATTATCCTTTTCCAATCCATCTCGTGAAAGGCACGAGAGACTAAAAATGAGGTGAAAAAATGAACAGAACACTCTATGTGGGTAACCTGCCTTGGTCTACCACGGAAGCCGATCTAACCCAGCTCTTCGCATCTTATGCAACTGTGCTCAGCGCACGCATCATACAAGACAGGGAGACCGGGCGTTCCCGGGGCTTTGGCTTCGTGGAAGTTCCGGAAGATACCGATATCGAACTGTTGGTTGGTCAGCTGCATGGCAGCGACTACAACGGTCGTCAGTTGGTAGTCAACGAAGCTCAGCCTCGCGTCTAGCATCGAGACCAGACCTAACTACCACATCCATGTTATGCCAAGCACCGTGCGCTTTTCGCGCCACGGTGCTTTCTATTATCGTAACGCCAAACGCCGAGGCTACAGGGACAAACCGCTGCATTGTCTCTTGCCAAGAAGAAGACTTTTTGCTACAATGCAAAAAAACAGAGGTTTTTAATATGAATACATATACCACTCCTTCTCCATCGGACTCTCCCAGTCGGGTGCAACGGCGCAGTGAGGCGCACTCTTGGGCTAGGAGGTTAAGCCAAAGATTTCTCCGGCTCCTGGTGCTTATACCTTTAGCCATCATGTTGGGACTCATAGCCAGCACCTGCTTTTTTATTTCCGGCTTATCTGCCGATGGGGTAGCTTTAACACGACCAGTCCCGGGAGAGAGGGTTAACCTCCTATTACTGGGGCAGGATGCCGGTATTACCTCTACCGGAACGATGACAGGACGCAATGATGTTATCTTGCTTCTTTCCCTAGACCCTGTTGCTAGGAGCGCTCTGCTCCTTTCCATTCCCAGAGATACCAGGGTTGATCACCCCGGGGTGGGAAGCGGCAAAATAAATGCTGCTCGGGTGTACGGGGGAACCACCGCCAGCATTGCGGCGGTGGAAGAGCTTTTGGGTGAAAGTATTCATTTTTTTGTGGAAACCGACTTTACCGGCTTAGCGGCTCTTGTTGATGCTGCTGGCGGTGTGTGGATCGATATCCAGCAGGAAATGCATTACAGCGATCCCTACGATGTACCCCCCTTGGAGATTCATTTTCTTCCCGGTGAGCAGCTTCTCGATGGCACTGAGGCAGTACATTATCTCCGCTACCGCGACCTTTTGGGAGATATCGGTCGCTTACCCCGTCAACGAAATTTCCTTTTAACTCTCACGAAACAACTCATTAACCCTCTTGCCTGGTGGCGTCTGCCAGAAGTGGCTAAACAAGCTAAGCTTTATACTCACAGTAACTTAGAGGTTACCGATCTTTTGAGCCTGGGATGGCAGTATTTACGCTTAACCGCAACCCCTGTACCCCAAACTCTCCCGGGACAGGGTAGCTTCGACGGTGCTTATTGGTTGCCGGATTATACCGCTATCCCGTCACTTTTTTTATCTTCGTCTTTGCCAGAGCAGGAACTCTCCTTCTTTCGCTTTCCCGCCTTCACCTGGGATGTGGTTGGTTGGTGGCGCAATACCCCCCTGGCAAAACTATTTACACCTGCTCAGGAACTGGAAAAGGGAGAGATATTTCTGACGGTGTTAAACGGCAACGGAGGGCAGGGTTCTGCCACACGAGCTGCCGAAAATCTCAAAAGCGAAGGCTACAATATTGTCCGCATTGGCGATGCTAATAACTACAACTATGCTAATTCGGTAATCATATATAATTCTAACGCCGAAGCCAAAGCTAAGCTCCTGCAAGGCTCCATCCCGGGAGCATCTTTGCAGGCTGCCACCGAGGACAATCAAGCCTGTGATTTAGTCGTGGTCATCGGGGTATCATATCATAGGTGAAAAGAGAAAGGAGATAGTTATGGATTATGACAGCAAGGAACTAGTCCTGGAAATTGCACGTTGGGGTGAAGAGAGGGGGGCCAACGAAATTGTCATTCAAGAGATTTTTAAGGTCAGCCACATCACCGATTATTTCGTGATCATGCATGCCCGTAACCGCATACTCACCGCCGCCATTACGGAATATATTCGCGACGAAGTAGAAGCCAAGTATCATCTGCCTCTGCCCCATATTGAAGGGCAGCAACAGGCAGACTGGCTCCTGATGGATTACGGTGCCGTGGTCGTTCATGTTTTTTTAGAAGAAACCAGGCGCCTTTTTGATTTAGAGCATCTGTGGTTGGACGCCCCTTTGCTGCCACGCCCTGCTAGTTAACCTGGGGCAAGCAGCCAAGGGGAAGATAGTCTATCACCGACCTACCTGGTTTTAGCCATGGCAGCCATCTTTCCCGTTTTTAAAGCCACACTTCCTGCGCCAGAACCTCTTCCAGGCTCTGGCGTCTCTGAATCAAACGAGCTTCACCCTGCTCTACCAGCAACACCGCAGGCTTGGGCATACGCTGATAGTTGCTTGCCATAGATACTTGGTAGGCGCCTGCTGAAGGAATTGCTAAATACTCCCCTACCTGCACCTGGGGTAGCTGTACCTGATGGATGATGGTATCGGTTTCGCAACTCATACCACTAATAGTATAGCTCGCCACAGGGGTATCGTTGAGGCGGCTGGGGAGAACAGCATCATAGAGGCTACCGTACAACAGGGGGCGGGGGTTGTCATATAAACCACCGTCGATAATGATATATTTGCTGTAGTTAAGGAGCTCTTCACCGGAGCTTGCCAGAAGCTGAGCGGATATTTCTTTAGGTGTTCCAGGAGATATCTTCTTCCAGGGTACAGTTTTCTCGGCTACCACTTGGTACAGAGCTACCGCCGCTTCGGCTACCAAGGAACGTCCTAACTCCAGGGAGAGGTGTGGCAAAGGTAAAGAGAGCTCTCCACAGTGAGCGGCAAGATAACTAAAAATTTCCTGGACAAAAGGAGCAAGGCGGCGCGAGGCGGGAGCGACTCCCTCCCGATAAAAAGCCCCAAAACCCCCACCCAAATTAATCTCTTCTAAAGGCACTCCTAAAGCTTGAAAACGTTTTACAGCCTCTAACAACAGACGGGAAGTTACATTAAAGATAGAAGTATCACCCAGTTGCGAGCCTACGTGGCAGTGCAACCCCACCGGTTGAAGGTGGGGATAATTTGGCAGCATAGCTGCAGCAGTAAACAACCCTCCTCCCCACAGAGGAATGCCAAACTTGGTATCCCCTGCCGTGGTTACCGGATGGGAGCTATCGCCCGCTACCCCAGGATTCACCCGCAAGACAACCCTGGCTTTTTGCTGTAATCTTTGCGCTATTCCTGCCACCTGGGCAATTTCTGCTAGCGAATCGATAACTATCAGGGCACTGTTTTTAATACCCAACTCCAGGTAAGGTTCCGGTTTATAGACACCGTGGAGGATAAGTTTGGTTGCTCCTGCTTGCAGAGCAACTTTAAGCTCCCCCAGGCTGGCAACATCAATCCCCAACCCGGCTTGCACCATTAACTTACAGATGGCCGTATTAGGCAAGGCTTTACTGGCGTAGTAAGGGGTGAAGCTAGGGTAGTCGACAGCTGCTGTCATAAGGGTGTCACACTGGCTTTGTATGGTGGCAGCATCGTAGATATAAAGTGGTGTACCAAAGCACCGCGCCAATTCTACAGCTTGGACTCCTCCTACCCAAAGCTCCCCCTGACGATTTTCGATACCATTATGAAAACGCATATTTTTTGCTCCATTCTCTTAGACCTAGGGCTCACCTCTGCTTCCCCAACCTAGCCCAACGGCGTCCCTAATAGGATAATAATACTTCCTAGATCACACTCCTTACGGTGTACGGCAAAGGATAAGGAGTGTACGTTGTCGAAAAAATAGCTATAGTCTTAAGCTCCAACTGCTAACTACCAAATGTAGGAGGATAAAAATGCGCAAAGAGTGGATATGGCTTCTCATACTGACCTTCTCGGTTTCGTTACCTCACCAATTGATGGCGGCTGAGGAAGAGCAGGTACGGGTTATTGCTTTTTCCGGCTTTATCGACACCCTGGGTGTCCCCTTCTTTGAGCCAGGCTACGCCATAGTGGTGCCCAGGGACTACCTGGAACCGGAGGAAGGAAATTATCTTTTTTGTGCCATGTCGGCTACAGGGCGCGAATTGGCACGGACTCGTTTTGCTCCCCACGAAGTGGAGGAGCTGGAAGGCATTGCCTACTGGTTCTGGTGTGAAGCCCTTTTTCCTGCTCATACGCATTACTTTACCATGCTCGCTCCTTCAGGAGAAGTCATGGGCAACTTACCTGTCCCCACCGGTTCGCCACAAGCTTATTTTAATCCTCTCAGCTTCGACAGCACCGAACCATTTACTCTAACCTGGAGCTGGAACAGCACTCCGGAGTACCCTCTTTACGCCGAGCTATATTATATCTACGACGGATTCAGCGACTGGCTGGAATCGGGTATAACCGACAACAGCTATGACATCGATTTTGCCGGATTAGACCTTTGGGATAGCTCAGAAGCTCTGTTTCTCCTGGTAGTCAGCGACGGCATCAATACCCTTGAGGTTTACAGCAACCTCTTTGCAGTACCCGGCAGAGTAGAGCTGAAAACCGGAGGGGTTTACCCTGTGGAAGCTCCTCCACCCTATGCTCCCAGCCGCGAAGACCGATCAGCGCCAATTGTGCTAACCATAGATTCTTTCATCATCACCCACGGAGAAACCTTCCTGCCGGAGCCTCCCCTGGCACCTCAAATTATCAACCAGCGCTCGATGCTCCCTTTGCGTTACTTGGTGGAAACGGTATTAGGGGGGACGGTAGGCTATGACCCTGCCACCGCTGCCATAACTGCCGATCTTCCCGCTCACAGACTGCTTTTACGTATTGGGGACCCCACCATTACTATCGATGGTGTCGACTATAACTTTGGACAGGCTCCGGTGATTGTCGATAATTATACCCTGGTTCCCCTACGCACCTTCGAACCCATTTTGGACGCCTTAGAATGGCACTCAGATACCCGCCGAGTAGTTATTTATCCCTAGCTTAAAGCCTGCCAAAAGCATGAAACCGTTTTTCTACAGTCCGAGGGTGAAGACTTTGTCTTCACCCTCGTGCCTTAAGAAGCCTATGATTTATCATTCTCTGGGTAAACGCAGTTCATGGATTTTTATTTAGTTGTGTTTATAAAGATAAGGGTTGTACTTTTTTTCCCACTCCATGGTGCTGGGAGCACCATGGCCTGGGTAGACTACCACCTCATCGTCTAAGGGGAGCAGCTTCCCAGTGATGGATTGTTCCAGCTGCTTTTTATCCCCACCCACCAGATCAGTGCGACCGACACTACCGGCGAAGAGAGTGTCTCCGGTAAACAAGACCCCTTCTCCCAACAGACAAATGCCACCAGGGGTATGCCCCGGGGTATGCAGCACCTTTAGCTCCAGCAAACCCCAACAGATGGCCTCCTCATCTTGCAGAAGCCGGTCGGCTTCCCAAGGAACCAACTGTGAAGCAAAGACCCCTGCTAGGTTGTAGTTGTTATTGGTAAGGTACTCGGCATCGTCTTCATGGATGAGCAGTTGCGCACCGGTCTCCTCGGCAACTATCTTGTTAGCGGTTATATGATCGAAATGACCATGGGTGTTGATAATATAGCGGAGCTTAAGCCTCTGCTCAACTATAAGCTGCAGCAACTCAGCACCCGAACCTGCCGTGTCAATTAAAACAGCCTCTCCCTGTTCATCCCAGACGATATAGCAATTAGTAGCTAAAGAACCTATACGCAACGAACGAATGGTCATGATCCTAACCTCCGAATAACCTTGATAGTCTAACTTGCTGATACTTCCTACCTACGCTTAAAACGTTCCCTACCCTGCTAGAAGGGGGCTACCCGCCCCCAAGCTCCTGGTCGCTACTCAAATATATTTTCCGGTAACCGAGCTCTGGCTGGTCACCATCGCTTCAGGCACCCCCTGGTAGATAATTTTACCTCCAGCACTACCTCCCCCGGGACCCAACTCGATGACCCAATCACAATTGCGAATTACCTGGGTGTTATGCTCCACCACCACCACGGTGTTTCCTTCCTCTACTAGGCTCTGGAGCAAAGTGAGAAAATGCTCCGTATCCCAAGGATGCAGTCCGGTGGTAGGTTCATCCAGCAAGTAGAGGTTGTGTTTTCCTGAGGCTGTCAGCAACTCCACCGCTAGCTTAAGGCGCTGCCCTTCCCCACCGGAAAGAGTGGTCAGGGTTTGCCCCAGTTCCAAGTAACCTAACCCTACCCGCTTAAGTAGCGCTAAAACTCGCTGAATTTTTCTATGGGCAGCAAAAAGCTCCCCAGCTTCATCTACACTCAACAACAAAACATCTTTGATAGAGTGACCTTCATACTTTACTGCCAGCACTTCCGGCGAGAACTGCTTCCCTCCACAGACAGGGCAAACCACCTCTATATCTGCAAAGAACATCATGTTGCTGGTAACTACCCCCAGCCCCTCGCAGTTTTCGCAGCGCCCACCTTTGCTATTAAAAGAAAAATGCTTTGCCACCAAGGCTTGTTCCCTAGCAGCCGATAGCGAACTAAAGATATGGCGAATATCGGTATATATTCCGGAAAAGGTTGCCACATTAGAACGTTTCATACGGGTAACTCCCGTTTGTTCGATGGTAATTATTTTACCAAATTGCTCTAACCCTACGACCTGACCATAGCTATTATCAGGAGAGTTGGCGGCTAACACTTCAAAAATTAAGGTAGACTTTCCCGAACCTGAGACCCCCACCACCGCAGTCATGACCCCTAGGGGTATGGTCACATCAAGTTGCTGTAAATTGTGCAAGTTAGCTCCAAGTATTTGTAACTCCCCTTGCTGGTGGCTGCGGGGAGTGCGCCAGGGAGGTTGTCCCCGCTGGAGGTAGAGACCCGTAGGGGAACCAGGCTGCTGCTTCAGCTCAGCTAAGCTTCCTAAACCCACAATTTCTCCCCCCAGCTTACCGGCGCCGGGACCTAAATCCACAATATAGTCTGCCCGCTGCATAACCTCGGTATCGTGCTCAATAACAATAACCGTGTTGTCTCGATCTCGCAACTGCTCCAACACCGTAACCATACCTGCGGTATCTCGTGGGTGTAGCCCCTGGGTCGGTTCGTCCAGGATATAGATTAGCCCGGTCATCTCTGAGGAAAGCAAAGCTGCTAGTTTGACCCGTTGGGCTTCTCCCCCTGAGAGAGTTATCCCTTGCCTATCCAGAGTAAGGTAACTTAAACCTACAGCTACCAGCCGTTGGATCTTCGCCATAAGACTGGTAAGATACAACTCCACATGAGGCTTGCTTGGGACATCTAACTGCTCCTGCAACTGTTTTGCCCAAAGCTGCAGCTCTGTTAAAGGGATAATAGCTAGTTCCGGTAGCCTAGTAGCGGCTACAGTTACCTGACGGCTTTGGGAGTTCAAACGCTCACCCTGGCAAGCCTGACAAGGTAAGGAAGCGAAGAAGGGGGTTAAGTGGGAGGGGATCCCCTGGGGGTCGCGGGTACGTCGCTGTAAAATCTCCACAACTCCTTCAAACTTCCCCTCGGAAACGGTTCTGGGGGGTTTTAGTCTTGGAAAAGCCTCTTGTAAGGCCAAGCAATCTGCTCCATGTAAGAGAAGGGTCTTTTGTAGCTCGCTATATTCCTTAACCGGAAGGTCGGTTACTTCTCCTAAACCATAATAGTGTAAAGCAGCTTTCAAGGAGTTGGACTGGTAAATTCTCATGGCAGAGTCCCAAAGTGCTACCGCACCTTCATCAATAGACAACTCCTCGTTGATGACCCCAGCCAAATTGATAGACAAGACCTTACCTAGACCGGCACAGCTGGGACAGGCACCTTCCCGGGTATTATAAGAGAAGTGGCTGCGGGTAAATTTTTCCATCCGTTGACCACACCGGTGGCAATACATATAGACGTAAAACTCCCCTTCGCGTTTCTCTGTCTCTTCGCGGCAATCTACGGCGGCGATAACCGCTCCGCAGTGAGGGCAGGAACGAACTCCCAGCTTTTCGTAAACCATACGCAGGTCGGTATAAATATCGGTTAGTGTTCCCACGGTGGAACGCGGGTTACGGTTGTTTTTATTTTGCGAGATAATTACCGCCGGGGAAGCACCTTGTACACTGTCCACCTGAGGTTTAGCAATACCTTGCATACCAATCGTTTCCAAGTATTGGCGTTGACATTCGGTGTACAGTAAGTCCACGGCTAAAGTCGACTTACCAGAGCCTGAAAGACCGGTAAAGACAATGAGCTTATGGCGGGGAAGCTCTAAGGAGAAACCTTTAAGGTTACCTTCCCTAGCCCCGGTAATCACCATAGGGTTTTCCCACATATCAGCGTAATAAGACTCCATGAGCGGCAATAACTTCATCTTCCTTAGCGTAATCGAAGTGACGCTCCTTATTACGGTGGGTGGCAATTATTTCATCAGGTTCCTGACGAAGCCAGGCAATGGTGCGTTCCAGAGCTTTCAAAGGGGTAAAAGGCTCCTGCCACCCTAATGCTTCCAGTTTGGCAGTGGATTGGAACATCAGCATCGGCCAAGCTAGATCTGGCACCGCTGGGTGTAGAGGTGCTGGGACGGAATAGAGCGCCATTTTATGATCCATCACCGCGAGGGCATCTTCCACTAAAGCCCGGTAAGTTTGGACGCGATGATGCCCGGAGTTATAAACCTCACCTATGGTCTCTGGCTTGGTCAGCAGGAAAGCCAACTGAGCAGCGATATTACCGGCATACTCCCGGTGTACAGCGCCGACACCCCCTTCGGGTAGCAGTATTTGGGTGCGCTGATCGATAATACGCTTGATATAATACTTCTCACGAATTTGCACATCGTATTCTCCGTAAACCGCCGGGAGACGTAGAATAGTCGCCGGAAAGCCGTGGTCTCTGTAAGCAGCCATCAAAGCTTCTTCCGCTTGGGCTTTATGATAACCATAGGCGTTAGCGGTATTCGTCTCTAAAGGGTCTTCTTCCCGCACCGGACATTGGTAGGGAGGAGCATAAGCGGAGAGAGTGGAGATCATGACATATTGGGAACATTTCTCTTGCAACAGTTCGATAATATCTTTAGCCTGGGTACCGTCGGAAAGAACCATATCGATAACTGCATCGTAGGTAAGACCTGTCAATTTTTCCTTTAAACCTGGGGTATCGTTGCGATCGCAGAGAATCTGTTGTATGTTCGCCTCTGGCCAGGGAAACTCCCGAGTGCCTCGGTTGAGCAAGGTTAGATCATGACCCTCGTCTAAGAGTAGAGGGACTAAATGACGTCCAATAAACCTGGTTCCACCGATAATAAGTATACGCACAACCAAACTCCTCCTTTGTGAATGTGTCCAAAACAAGATTAGCAAGTTGTCAAGTTACTTTCGCTTAACATCGTTTTATTTCCTGCTGGAAGAAGGTTATCCCGATATTTTTCGCGTAATTAGAAGGAGAAACCGCAAGGAGTTTAGCGTCAACCATCCCCTAACCTTAAGCAGAGGCTTGCGGTGCCATGAAGCCTAAGCCTTTGTGGCAAAATCACCAATAAAAAGGAGGGAGCGCCGTTTCCTCCCCATAGTTTAAAGCCTGGGGCTTTAAGCGGCGCGATATGATGAGCGGAACCAATACCGATGATAAAAACACTACTCCTCCTTGGGCGAAGGATCTTCCCCATCCGGAATATGCCCTCTTCCCTCGAGTGCTGGAGGAAGACCCCTGGTACGAAATTTATTTAGTCGCCTCCGGTATCTACGCCTTTTACGAGCCGGGACATTTTCAGGAAGTTATCTCTTTTTTAGTACTGGGTAGCGACAAAGCACTTCTCTGGGATACCGGTATGGGTTTCGCACCCCTCAAACCCTTAATCCAGAAGCTTACCTCCCTGCCGCTAACGGTCATCAACAGTCACCTGCATCTCGACCATGTGGCCGGTAACCACGAATTTGGTGCCGCATATGCTTGGCCATCATCGGCGGCTTTAATGGCCCGTCAGGGGAGGAGCAACGACCTTTTAGGGCGCAGCCTCACAGCCGAATCCTTTGCCAAGCCTCTCCCCACCGGTATGTCTACCCAAAACTATACCATCCAGCCATGGGCATTTCTTCCCATACCTCAGGGGAACGATCTCCCAGATGGCTTTGGTTTTACAACGAGCATACGGGATCTCTCTTCCATCCACGCTGAAGCTCAGGAGCTATTTACTGGTACAGCCTTCGATTTAGGTGATCGTCAACTGGATATTCTCTACACACCAGGTCATTCCATAGACAGCATCATGCTCTTTGACAGCCTTACCAACGGTATCTTCACCGGGGATACTGTCTACCCAGCTTCCTTATACGCCCATTTACTCAGCGAAGAGTTCGATGTCTTTGCCACTTACTGCGATACCATGCGGCGCTTGCAACTTTTAGAACCTGCCTGCAGCTGTATCTACCCCAGCCATAATTTACCTCTTTACGACAAAGGGCTCCTCGGCAGAGTAGCCACCAAAATGACCGCCATAGAGGAGGGCACAGCCACAGGTGAAGCCACACCTTACTCCTCCCTTCTGACTTACCGGGGAAAAGATTTTTCGGTAATTGTCAGACATCTATAACATCTTAGTGACGAGGAGGATCCACCATGTCCCAGATACGAGACTTAGCTTTAGCTCCTTCCGGTAAGCAAAAAATCGCCTGGGTCGATTCCTTTATGCCCATCCTTAACCTGCTGGAACAAGAGTTATATCCCCGGCAACCTTTTGCCAACAAACGCCTCTCTCTTTCCATCCATTTAGAGGCGAAAACTGCTCGTCTGGTGATGGCCATGCATAAACTGGGCGCCGAGATCCAAGTGACCGGCAGCAATCCCCTCTCCACCCAGGACGATGTGGCTGCAGCGTTAGTAGCCTCAGGTATTCCAGTCTTTGCCTGGTACGATGCCACCGAGGAAGAGTACTTTACCCATTTGCGAGGAGCTTTGAGTCACAACCCTCACTTGGTGCTGGACGATGGTGCCGATTTAGCTTACCTGCTCCATACCGAGCTACAAGCCATGGCATCTACCGTAATCGGCGGTACCGAGGAAACCACTACCGGTGTGCAGCGCCTCCGCGCACTACAGCAGGAGGGAAAATTACGTTATCCGGTAATTGCTGTTAACGATGCTCAGTGTAAATATCTTTTCGATAACCGTTATGGAACGGGACAGTCGGCTTGGGACGGCATTAACCGCACCACCAACCTCATAGTAGCCGGTAAAACCGTGGTGGTGGCTGGCTACGGCTGGGTAGGACGGGGAGTGGCTATGCGAGCAGCTGGGCAAGGTGCTCGGGTTATCGTCACCGAAGTGGATCCTATTAAAGCTATCGAAGCACGCATGGACGGTTACCAGGTTATGCCTATGGACAAAGCAGCTCCTTTAGGGGATATCTTTGTTACTTGCACCGGTTGTAAAGATGTCATTGTGGGCAGACACTTTGCCACCATGCCCGATGGCGCCATACTCTGCAACGCCGGACACTTTGATGTGGAAATTAACCTCCCGGACTTAGCAGCTCTTGCCGTAGAGCAAAAGGAGCGTCGCCGCAACATCACCGGTTACCGTTTAGCAGATGGACGCTGGCTCAATCTTTTAGCTGCGGGACGTTTAGTCAACTTGGCTTCCGGAGACGGGCATCCGGCGGAGATTATGGATCTCTCCTTCGCTTTGCAGCTTCTCGCTGCAGTGCATTTAGTGGAGCAGGAAGGAAAACTGGCCCGGCAGGTTTACCTGCTCCCTGATGAACTAGACCGCAGGGTAGCGGAACTTAAGCTGCAGAGTTGGGGTACGGCAGTGGATAAGCTCACCCCTGAACAGGAAGAGTACATTCGCAGCTGGCAACTATAACCCCTCGCCTTAAGACAGACAAGCCGCCAGAATCCTGATACCAGGACTCTAGCGGCTTGTTATTGTCGGTCACCGGTAGTATAACTTTCAGGCAAAAATGCTAACTTCCTTGTAACCCCCACCTAGCAGCGTAAAACTTGTGCTGGTCATCGATAAGTAGCAAAGTAGCGGGTAGATCAGCCGGGGTGAGACCCGGAATTGCCACTGCTGCCAAACCACAGCGCACCCGAGCTTTGCCATCATCCCCGGTAAAACGGTATAAGCTAATATTATCTTTACAGTAGCCACAACACTGCCATTCTTCGGGACTCTTCCACTCTTGTCCGCGTTTAACCCAAGCTGCCGGGCGGGTCGCCAAAGCCTTGCGAAAGACTTCAGGGACAGTGCTGCTGTCGGCATAGCGCAAATATAACACCAACCCTTGGCGAGGTTTTAACTCCATTTTAGCAATAATACGCCCATACTGCACAAACTCCACCACAAAATTGCTTTTTTTATGGCGACGAGAGGAATAGCCCAAAGACAGTAAGTGACTTATTAAGGGTAAAAAAAGCGCTTCCTCACGGTCATTCATATACCCCTCTAACTCCACCAGCAGCTCTTTTTGTCTAGCGGTGAGCCTAGCGATATGTTCCATGCCTAAAACTTTCGACATTAATAGACCCTCCTTAGTGTGGCTAACGCTCTGTTATACCCTAATAACATCACAATAAGTAGGAGGTTGTAGACAAAGTCTTCAACCTCTCGCCTTTAAGATTGCGCTCTGCGGCGAATTAAGTTATGTTCTTGCCATTAAGATTGCTTTTTGACGGGCATGTGATGCCAAAAAGCGGTACTTTTATCCCTTTATGGTAAGTTAGGTAGGAAACAAAGAAGCTGAAAGCGGTTTTTCTACAGTCTAAGGTCGAAGACAAAGTCTTCAACCTCTCGCCTTTAAGAGTGCGCTCTGCGGCGAATTGAGTTATGTTCTTGCCATTAAGTTTGCTTTTTGACGGGCATGTGATGCCAAAAAGCGGTTACTTTTATCCCTTTAAGGTAAGTTAGGTAGGAAACAAAGAAGCTGAAACAGGTTTTTCTACAACCTGAAGTAGTTTGGTTTTAGCGTTTTTGCAGGATTATTTTTTTCCAAGTCTAAATTAGCATGTAAGTAATTTATAGGAGGATGTCATGATGTCTACCAACCACGATGCCGCTAAGCAGACCGCTCTGGAAGTGCGCCGGGCAGCACGTCACTTCGCCATGCTCTATTTTAACTTCTGCCACACCCTGGTGCAAACCTACGGCGAGGATGTCGCCTTTCCCCTGGTCCAAAAAGCTGTTTTCAACTTAAGCCTGGAAAGAACAGACCTTAACCGCGCTCGCGCCTTAGCAGCTGGAGCCTCACTGGACTTAGAAGCTTTCACCACTTTTAACGACTTACCGACCATTGGCTGGAGCGCCTGGGATGAAAGCATGGGAGGCATGCGCTGCCCCTATGCCGAACAGTGGGTGACCTATTATCCTGACCACCCCTGGTTTGCCAAATTCGCTTCCCTCTACTGCGATGTCATCGATACTACCAATATCGAAAACTTTAGCGGCACTCTCTCCCACCGTATCACTAAGAACCTCCTGTGGGGAGATACTGCTTGCGACCGAGAATATTTTTTAAGTGAGGAAGTGCAACAAGGTAACTTTACTTATGGCACCCGTGACCAAGCTGACAGCTCCAAACCTGAAGACTTTTACGAAGAAGAGCAGGTGGTTCGCCTTTTCAATTTGACTGATGAAGACTACCTGGCTCTAGAGGAGGTAGAGTTTCGCGCCCGTTTTCGGGAGCGACTTCACCACACCTTGGAAATTCAAACCTATGCTAGTGCTTACCGTGGTGCTTCCCTTAACCCCAACCAAACTGCGACTGCCAAGCGGCTCTGCAACCTCTGGCAGCAACGGGGTTTGTCCCTTGAACTCCACGACTACCGTTATGCTGTCCAGCTCATCTCCTTCGCCGAGGCTATCATTGCTGGCAAGCCGGTGGATCTTTCCCCTTACGCTCCTATCCCGGTAACTGCCGAAGAGCGGGAGGGGTTCTTCCGCATTGTTCGTCAGCGCCGCTCTGTACGCGAGTTTACCTCTAAGCGGGTGCCCGATGAAGTGATCGACTTAATATTGGAAGCAGGCATATGGGCTGCTCACTCTTGCAACTTGCAATCTATCCGCTATTTAGTCATCCGGGAAGAAAGCACCCCAGGGCTTTTTGTGGGTAGCGATGTGCCAGGAGGTCCCGTCCATTTGGTAGTCTGCCAAGATATGCGGGTTTACAAAGCAAACCCCTTCAACCCCGAACGGAATCAGCTGTTAGATGCCGGAGCTGCTGCTCAAAACATCGCGCTGGCAGCTCATGCTGCAGGGTTGGAAGGGGTCTGGCTCACTTTTAACGAAGCGATGCTGCAAAGATTACGGGCTCACTTTAATTTGCCGGAGTATATTAATATTGTCACCTACGTAGATGTGGGGTATGGCGACCAAACCCCCTACCCAGTGCTGCGACCTAAAGTTGCCGAGGTAACCTTGGGACGTTGCTAAAACTTGTTAAGGCTTGTTAACGCTTCTACTTTGCTAGATGGGGGCTACCCGCCCCCAAACCCCTGGATACTCCCACCCCACGCACATGTGCGCGGGGACCCCGGGTCCAGTAAGTGTACACACATTTCAGCGGGACGATTACCATCGTCCCCTACGATGGATTGGCGATGGATTTTCGTAGGGGCAGATGGC
>WREE01000035.1 GCA_009779515.1 Symbiobacteriaceae bacterium | reverse complement strand
TAGTCCCTCGGCTTCTTCAAAGCGTTGTAAGTCGGTGAGAAGATCGCCCAAGTTGTTTAAGTACGATGCCAGTAAAGGTTCGAAGGCGTCGGGCTCTCTGGCTGCTAGCTTGCTGGCGAGCTTAATGGCGGTTTGGATCATGGCAATAGCGGTATCATGAAGCCCCAGTCGGCGGTTGACCAAAAAGAGGTTGTTGTAGTTCCCTGCTAGGTGGCGCTCGTAAGCGGAAGGGTTGTAGTCTACCAGCTTTAGACGAATCTCCAAAGCGGTACGGAGGGCTTCTTCGGCCTCGCGATAGCGTTGGTTATGCCAGTAGAGGAGTCCTAGGTTGTTGTAGCTGTTACCCAGCAGAGGTTCGTAGCCATCTGGGTT
The DNA here is from genome assembly GCA_009779515.1 of Symbiobacteriaceae bacterium. GTDB lineage: Bacteria > Bacillota > JAAYKD01 > JAAYKD01 > WRDA01 > WREE01. Next base: position 14,885 of record WREE01000035.1, on the reverse strand, counting down.
GATAGCTACCAGTTTGCTGAGCATCTGGATATTGGCAAGGTGCATCGCCTCGGATGCTTCGGCACGGGCAGTAAGGTCGTAGATTATGCCCAGGTAGTTATGTACCTGGGAGAGAGGGTTGCTTTGGGCACCTGGGGAGCGCGCTTCCATCTCAGCCAAGGTTTCCTGAGCTGCCAGATATAATTCCTCCGCTTCGGGAAGGCGTCCCATCTGCCAGTAGAGCTGACCGAGGTGCATCTGGCTCTCCACCAGAGTCCCTTGGTAGACGTGTCTGTTGTCGTCGCTTAGAGGGAAGTGCTTAGCCTGAGCGATAGCCAGGCGGTATTTTTCTTCGGCTTTGGTACTCTGGGAGGAAAGGCGGTATAGCTCACCCAGGAGGGAGAAGAGACGACCCTGGTGCAGAAGGTTTACTTGCCTGCCAGCGCTGCTAAAGGTTTGCTCTAAAGCTTCCGCCAGGGTAATAGCTTCCGAGTAGCGCTTTTGGGAATAGAGAAAATCGATATGATCTAGGGTGGCTTGACGGGGCAGGTTATAGCGCTCTTCCAGGCGCTGGGCTTCCCGTAAGCATTCTTCGACGCCATTCCAATCCCGAAGAGCGGTATTGATATATTTTAATTGCATTTGCTCGGCAATATGCGCCTGGGCACGTTCAGTAGCCTGGGTAAGGCGAGCTTCGTCCTGGCGGGTATCATTGACGATAGCGGCAAAGTCCAGAACTGCTTTAGCTTCTTGGAGCATACCTCGCTGAATAAAGCGGTAGGCCTCGGCTTGGCGTCGGGTGAGTTTACCCAGATTGGTTTGCTCATACATTCCTTCCATTATATGGTAGAGTTTGGCTTCCAAATCGCGAACTTCCTGGGTAGCCTGTGCTCGCTCTTTACTTACGGTATAGAAGGTTTGATAAGCGGTGGTATCTTCGGGGTTTTCCAAATACTGAGCCTTAGAGGCATAGTAGCGCTCTTCCAGAGAGGAACGCTGGGTTTGCAACTGCTGTAAGGCGGCGTAACCCTGGATAGCTTCCACATTTTGCAGGGTGAGTAGGGGGGTGCCACCTTGCCAAATGGAGCCGCCATCCAAGCGGATATCGAGCCCTTTGAGGTTGAGGTGGCGCAGTTCCAAGAGGATAGCTAGCTTTAGAGTGTCAATATGAGCGTAGCTGGTGTAGAGCAAAGAGGGTAAGTCTTGAACAGCGGGAGGATCGGCAACAGGGAGCTCAGCCCCCTGAGGTGGAGCCTTGAGAAAGGTGGCGAAAAGGGGTACTCCCGGGAGACGAATAAGGGTTTGCCGGTGGGCTTCCCGGTAAGCAGCGGTAAACTCCGGAGCGGTGGGGTCGGTGATGAGAAAGATAGTGAAATCGGCATTTGCCGGTAAAGATAAGTTGGGATGGTTGCTGATAACCCAGGTGGTAACCGCAAGATAAAAATTTAAATCGATGAAGCTGTTGTTCAGACGATGGATGAAGAGTTCGATTTCTTGTAGGTCCTGGTTGAAGCTGGGGTCGGCAACCGCAACGGTGATGCGTACCCTTTCCATAAAACCGTCACCTGCCTTTTTAAACTCGCAAGACTACCTTAGCTCTATACGACAGTTGGGAAGGTTATCCCTTTATGTTTAGGTTATTTAGTTAGCAATACTTTTTGGTAAGGATTATCCCTTTTACGTGGCGAATACTTCCTTTTAATATATCATAATATAGCTGCCTCCTGGGCAGCAGGGGGTGACCTACCGGTGCTTCATCTGCAAGGTGTTCGCTATCTGGGGAGCACAGAGAGGGAGTTTCCTTTCTCTCTGCCGCTGTTGCAAGAGCTCAAGGAGTTGGAGTTTTCGGCACCCATTACCATGTTTGTCGGGGAAAACGGTAGCGGAAAGTCTACCATTTTAGAAGGTATTGCGGCTTTGGTGCAACTGCCTTCTATTGGGGGCAAGCCTTTAAGACAAGATGATAGCCTGAGGCATGCCCACCGTCTGGCGCGAAGTCTGCGCCCGGTGTGGCAGAAGAAGGTGCAACGGGGTTTCTTTTTGCGGGCGGAGGACTTTTTTGGTTTCGTCCGCAGCCTGGAAGCTATGCGTAGGGAACTCAGGCAGGAGATGGAAGATAGCCGACGCAGTGCTCAGGAGAGAGGAGCGTCGGATTATGCAGTGCAGCAGAGCGCCGCGGCTTGGGCAGGGCAGTTGGCTGGGCTTAGGGAACGGTATGGGGAGGACCTTGATGCTGCTTCCCACGGCGAGAGCTTTTTAAACCTGCTTAGCTCCCGCCTGGTGCCCCAGGGGTTGTACCTTATTGATGAACCCGAAGCAGCTATCTCCCCTATGCGCCAACTGGCGCTAATAGCTTTATTTTTAGATGCTGTGCGGGAGATGGAGTGTCAGTTTATTGTGGCTACCCATTCCCCTATTCTGTTAGCCTGTCCCGGAGCGGAGCTGTGGCATTTTTCCTCCGCCGGGATAGAGCCAAGGGAGTACGACGATTTAGAGCATATTCGTTTTACCAGGGATTTCTTAAAAAATAAAGAGGCGTTTTTGCGGTATTTGTGATAAGATCAACACTGAAGCATGTTGATAAACTCAAGGCTATATGATACAATGAATGGTAGATGTACACAAAATGTTTTGCGGCATAAGCGAACTCTGTTATCCGGTGTAAAGGGTGTTGGTTTATGAAAAAGGGGCTTATGGTGTCCACCAAGGTGACAATTTTGGTGCTGGTGATTATCCTCATCAATACTGTCTCCCTTGGCTTGTTCAGCTACATGGTTCATCATGAAGATTCAATCCAAGCCAGCTTGGATAAGGCTATGGCTATTGCCAAGTCTACCTCCATGTCTATTACCCCAGACGAATTTTGGCAAGCCCTGGCTACCAACGAAAAGAACGACCACTACCAACATTTATGGCAGCAGTTTAATCGTGTTAAAAGCGAAGAAAATATAAAATACTACTATGCTGGCACCTTTAATCCAGAAAGCGGCATGGTTATGTATCTTGAAGCCCTTCGGGCGCCTGGCGACGGCGACAGTTTTGCTCTAAACACTGCCGTACCTCTCTCTATTTTTCCTGCTGCCGCCTTCGATGCCTATGCCACAGGTAAAGCTCAGGTCACCGCTGCTTACCGGTTTAATATCGATAACACCTGGGGGGTATCTGCCTATGCTCCCATTTTTGACTCCGACCAGAAGATAATTGGTTTGGTTGGGGTCTTAATGTCCATCGAGGATGTCTTTGCCCGCAGCTACAGCTTTGCTTTAACTATGCTGGTTATAACCATTTGTGCTTTCTTTGTCATTATCTGGGTGCCCATTATTTTCATACGGCGCACTGTTGCCACCCCCCTGCTGCAGCTGGGTGAAGTCTCCCGCAAAATCGCTCAGGGGGAGATGGATATTGCTCTGCCTGCTGGTGGTGCTAACGACGAAGTGGGAAGGCTGGCCGATAACTTTACTACCATGCAGCAAATGGTAACAGGGATTCATCAGGAGATTAAAAACCTGGTGGAACATGCTACCAACGGCAACCTGGGCTACCGGGCTAACCCTCAGGAATACCACGGAGCATGGCGGGATGTTATTATCCGCTTTAACGACTTAATGGACACCATTATCCAGCCCATTAACGAAGCTGCCAATACCTTGCATATGATCGCTGGAGGGGATTTTACGGCGCGGATTAGCAACCAGTATATGGGCGACTTTGGACGGATTAAAGAGGCGGTTAACTCTACGGCTATCGACTTAGACCGCTACCTGCAGGCGAAAACCGAAGCTGAGTATGAGCTCTTCCTGGCAGAACAGAAGGCGAACCGAGCGAAGAGCGAGTTTTTATCCCGGATGAGCCACGAAATGCGGACTCCCATGAACGCCATTATCGGCATGACCAAAATTGCCGAAACCACCCAGGATGTCTCCCGCCTGAAGTACTGTCTAGATACCATCGGTGTCTCCTCCCTGCATCTGTTGGGGATTATTAACGATGTCCTGGATATGGCCAAAATTGAAGCCGGCAAGTTGGAACTGGAAAATGTGCCCATGAACCTGGAAAAAACCCTCATGAAGGTATGCAATATTGTTGTTGGCAATATGGAGAAAAAGGAGCAGCGTTTCGCGGTGGTTTTAAGTCGGGACTTGCATTTGAACTATATCGCCGATGACCTGCGCCTCTCTCAGGTTATTACCAACCTCCTCTCCAACGCTTATAAGTTTACCCCGGTAGGGGGGAAGATAACCCTCTCCGTGGAGGAGAAAGAGCATGTCGATAATATAGTAACCTTGCGCTTTACTGTGACCGATACCGGCATCGGTATGGACGAAGAACAAATCTCCCGCCTCTTTAACGCTTTTGAACAGGCAGACGGCTCGGTCTCCCGTAAGTTTGGCGGTACCGGGTTAGGTTTGGTTATTTCCAAGAATATTATCGAGAAGATGGGGGGCTCTATCTGGGTGGAGTCCACTCCAGGAGTAGGTTCCACCTTCTACTTCGAAGTTCGTATGGAGCGCGGAACGCATCAGGATACCGTTATCTTCGACGGTATCCGCCCGGAAGATATTCGTTTGCTCATTGTGGAAGGCGATGAAGATGTCCGCCGCCATTTCGTCAACATTGCCGAAAGCTTTGGCATTAACCCCCATGTGGCGACGAATGCTGCGGAAACTCTCGTCCTGGTGGAGAGAGCAGCCCACTCCGGGCGCAGTTACGACATGGTCTTTTTAGATTACGACATTTCCGGTAGCGAAGATGCCAGCTTTATGCATGAGCTCATCAGCATTATCGACAGAGATACCGTCATCTTTATCACTGCTTACCTGGAATGGAACCGCATTGAGAAGTTTGCTTACGATAATGGCCTTACCCGTTTTATTACCAAACCCCTCTTCGCTTCCTCGGTTCTTGATGCTATCAATGAAGTTATAGGCACCTCCCTGCAAGGGTCTGGGGTAAAAACCGAGGTGAGTATAGGGACAGAGCTTCCCGACCTCTCCGATGTGCGTCTGCTGTTGGCAGAGGATGTGGAAATAAACCGGGAAATCTTTATCGCTTTGCTGGAAGATACCCATGTTAAGATCGATATTGCCGAAAATGGCGCCATTGCTGTCTCTAAGTTCCTGGAGGATCCGAACAGATACGACATGATTGTCATGGATATCCAAATGCCGGAGATAGACGGCTACCAAGCCACCATGGCTATTCGCGATATGGACTTACCCCAGGCGAAGATGATCCCGATTGTAGCCATGACCGCTAACGCCTTTAAGGAAGATATTGAGCTCTGTCTCGCTAGCGGCATGAACGACCATTTAGCTAAGCCTATTGATGAAAAAGCAGTTATTGAAAAGATTGTCTTCTACACCAAGTTTTATAAAAATATACTGTAACCGGTTTCATGTACTTTGTCTTCAGCCGCAAAAGCCCCACCGCAATCGGTGGGGCTTTGACATTCTATTATCCTATGTGTACACACATTTCAGCGGGACGATTACCATCGTCCCCTACGATGGATTGGCGATAGATTTTCGTAGGGGCAGATGGCAATCTGCCCGTTGGTTTTGATTGTGTACACACATTCCAGCGGGACGATTACCATCGTCCCCTACGATGGATTGGCGATAAATTTTCGTAGGGGCAGATGGCAATCTGCCCGTTGGTGCGGAGTAGAAGCCTGCTTCTATCATGCCATGGGTGAAACCTTATTTCAAGAGCTTCTACTTACGGCGCATAATCTGTCCGGCACGGGCACCGGTGTGTTTGCCGTTTTCTGCCGTGAGCACGCCGTTGACATACACCGAAACGATGCCGTCGCTGGCCTGCTTAGGTTGGGTGAAGGTGGGGTTATCTCTTACGGTATCCGGGTTGAAGAGGGTGAGGTCTGCCCAGAAACCGGCACGCAAGATACCCCGGTCTGGCAGGCGCAGACGCCAAGCAGGAGCGCCGGTCATTTTGTAAACTGCCGTCTCCAAGGAGAAGAGCTGACGTTCACGGCAGTAGTAGCCTAAGACTCGGGTGAAGGTAGCAAAGCTACGAGGGTGAGGTACACCCCGGGCTTCCAGGCTGGAAGCTGAGCCATCGGAACCGATCATGGTAAGGGGGTGCTTCATGATTAGCTCCACATCTTCTTCGCACATACCAAAGCGAATTTGCTGGATGTTGCCTTTTTCTTCCAGGATGAGATCCAAAGCAGCATCCACCGGCTCCTTGCCTAAAGCGGCGGCAATTTCTTCCAGGTTTTTCCCTTCCAGGTGGGGATATTTACCGCTGGGGATGCGGGAGAGGAGGTAGCTGCCCCAGGTGGACTGGGAGCGAGCGAAGGATTCGAGAATTTCCTGGCGGATGGTGGCACGAGTTTCGGGGTTCGCCAGGCGCTCGAGAATGGCTCCGCGCCCCCCTTCGTGTGCCCATTGGGGGATGATGGTGTTAAGAGAGGTGGAAGAAGCGATGTAGGGGTACTGATCCATGGTGATATCGACTCCCTGGCGGCGGGCTTTGTCGATGAAGGCTAAAGCGGAAGGCGCCACTACTTGCCAGCTGCGGGTATGGGAGACTTTCAGGTGGGCGACTTGCACTGGCACCCCGGCTCCCCGCCCTACAGCTACGGCTTCCTCCAGGGATTGGAGAAGGTTAGCTCCTTCGTTACGCAGGTGGGTTTCGTAAATGCCGTGGTAAGGAGCGATAGCCTTAGTGACTTCAATAAGCTCCGGGAGGTCGGCGTAGGAGCTGGGAGGGTAGATGAGCCCTGAGGAAATGCCAAAAGCTCCCTGGCGCATGGCCTCGTCAGCCAGCTCCTGCATGGTGGCAATTTCTTCTGGAGTAGCGGGTCGGCGGTCGTAGCCCATGGCAGCAGCCCTTAAGGTACCGTGTCCCATGAGGGTACCGAAGTTGGTGCTGTGGGTGTTAGCAGCCAAATCGGTGAAGTAGCTCTCCAAGTTCTCCCAGCCCCGCTCTTCCCCTTCGGCTAATTGAGCGACTTTACCTCTGGTTAGACGTGCCCAACTGCCACAGTTACCGCCGATTTCGCTGGTAACTCCCTGCAGGATGCGGCTCTCGGCTTCGGGAGTCGTGAGGAGCGCCCGGTCGCTGTGGGTGTGGATGTCGATGAAGCCAGGCGCCAGCACCAACCCTTCGGCGTCAATAACCGTGGTGGCGCTTTCCTGCAGTTTGCCACCCACGGCTACGATGCGCCCCTTGGAGACCGCCAGGTCGCCTTTTTGTCGTGGAGCACCAGTGCCATCGATGAGGGTAGCGTTTTTAAATAGAAGATCGTGCATGTGGTAACCCTTCCTTTCTTGTCCATGGTGGAAGTTAATGAGAATAGGCAGCTCTCTAGTCCTTAGTTTGTGGTTAGCCAGAATGTAGGTAAAGAGATAAGTATATCGTCGGTGTCTTTCGCTAAGCAAGCTGGAAAAACCTTTGTCCCAATATTCCAGGGTGTTATCAAGAAGGAGTTAGTATGGCGGAGTGGGAAAATAACAGTATCAATATGAAGGAGTGAGTTCCATGCGTGTTTTAGTCATTGGCGGCACCCGTTTCATTGGACTCCACTTGGTGCCGGAGCTTCTGGCTCAAGGTCACCAGCTTATTTTACTTAACCGTGGCAGTCGCCCCCTCCCTTGGCTTGATGCGGGTATTACCGAAATTCAGTGCGACCGTAATGACACCGCTACCTTAAAGGAAAAAATTGCCGAACATCAATTTGATGCCGTAATCGATATGGTGATGAACGATGGGGAGCAGGCAGCAGGTGCAGTCGATGTTTTTTTGGGGCATTGCAAGCACTACCTGATGATCTCCACTCGCTCCGTCTATGAAGCCAAAGTAGTCTCGATTATTCGGGAGACCGACCCTTTAGAGACCAATCCGGAACTAGCTTATGGCTATAAAAAAGTCCAGGCTGAAAAAGTACTGATGCAGGCATATGAGGAGCATGGCTTCCCCGCTACCATTTTAAGGCTGCCGGCAGTTTACGGCGAGTACGACTACCAAGCTCGGGAGCGCTATTTTATTAAGCGCATTTTAGATGGACGCACCCAAATGATGCTGCCGGAAGGGGGAGCTGGGGTTAACCAGCGAGAGTATGCCGGTAATATAGCTGCTCAGCTTTGCTTCCTTCTGACCAAGCCTGAAAGTAAAGGACAAATTTATAACTCCGGGCACGCCAAGGTTCATAACTTCCGCACCCTGGTGGAGTTGGCTATGGGTATTATCGGTCATCAAATGACCCTCTACTCCGTGGCAGCCCCCTTGTGCCACCTTATGCCGGAGCTTGCCGCTCCCCGCATCCACGTCCAGTCTACCGGTAAGCTGGAAGCTCTGGGTTGGGTGGAAAAGTATAGCGTACCCGAGGCGTTGGCTCGTACCATAGAATGGATGCGTCATGAGCCGGACACCATTCTCCCCAGCCACCGCAACAAGGAGCGTCACTTCGACTACGCCAAGGAAGATGAAATTATTACCGCTCATGGAGTAAAGCTGAACTGACATTATTCTACATATTACTACATAAAAGAAGGAAATTCTACAGTAAAGATCGAATACCTCCTAGTATGATAATTTATAACATGGAGGTAGAGTATGATTATCTTTGTCGATCCCGGTCACGGCGGACGAGACCCCGGTGCAATCGGCCCTAGCGGCAGTTTGGAAAAGGATATCAACTTGGCTATTGCCCTGCATCTACGAGAAGCACTGGAAGCTCAGGGGTATAGTGTCGTCCTCTCCCGGGAGAGGGATATTGCTCTGGGAACCACCCTGGATGCCGATCTCTACGCACGCTACACAGCTGCCAATAGCTGTGGTGCCGCCCTATTGCTTTCTATCCACTGTAATGCCGCCTCGGCAACCGCTACCGGTAGTGAAGTATGGTACCGGCGCACAGCCCCACTCCCCGATGAGGGAGCATTAGCCGCCTTTTTTAGCTACCGCCTAGCTGAGGAGCTGGGGATTGCTAACCGAGGCGCCAAGCAGGAAGACTTTGCCGTCTGCTACCGTTCGGCTTGCAGCGCTCTTCTGGTGGAGTGCGCTTTTCTCAGCAACCCTAAGGAGGAGCGCCTCTTAGTGGATCCTCTGGTGCAACAAAGAGTTGGACAAAACTTGGCGACGGGTATATCCTCTCTCTTTCCGACCGTGCCTAACCTTTCTTTAGTACAGCCGACCAAACCCCGACTGCCACTTCTAGGTGGTAGCTCACAACGGGCTGTTTGAAAAATCCCCGGTTTGGCTAGGGAGGTTAGACTGTATGTTTTAGGAGGCAATCTTATGAAAGTAGAAACAAGTGTCATCGCTACGGGAGATGCCCTCATCACCCGCACCTTACCTTCGGGTGGTTACCCAGGTTTCCCGGAAATACAAAAAATTATCTCCCGCTACGACGTTCGCTTTAGTAATTTGGAAACCACGGTCCACCGCCAGGAAGGGTATCCTGCCGCCTTTTCCGGTGGCACCTGGACGATGGCAGACCCAGCTATTTTAGACGACTTGAAGGGGCAGTTTGGCTTTAACCTCTACAATACAGCCAACAACCACTCCCTGGATTACGAAATCGCCGGGCTTTTGGCAACTATACGCCACCTGGAAGAGCGTAATATGCCCTTCGCTGGCACCGGTAGGAATCTGGGGGAAGCCGGAGCTCCTACCTATCTTGAAGCGCCTCAGGCGCGGGTCGCCATGATTGGGGTTTCCGCCAGTTTTTATCCCTCCTGGATAGCCGGAAACTCCCGTATCGATATGGTGGGGCGTCCTGGCTTGAACCCCTTACGCTCCACCACCAGCTATTATTTGGCAGAGGAACAGTTTGGGCAGGTTAAAGCCTTGGCGGAAAAATTTGCCCTCCGACCGGGCGCATCTCGCCCTGGAAGTGAAAACCAAGTCCGTTTTGCCGGCACGGTATTTCATCTGGGGACAGAGAATATGGTGAAGTCCGAGCCTCATAAAAAAGATATGGAGCGCATCCTCGGTAATATCAAAGATGCCCGCCGCCAGGCAGATTATGTCCTGGTAAGCCTCCATGCTCACGCTCCTGAACGGGGAGACAACAGCGAACCTGCTTCGTATCTTAAAACCTTTGCTCGCGCCTGTATCGATGCCGGAGCTATTGCCGTGCTGGGGCACGGTCCCCACGTGATGCGCCCTATCGAGCTTTATAACGGAGGAGTTATCTTCTATAGCCTGGGGAACTTTATCTTCCAACCCGATACCGAATCGCACCAACCTGCCGACGCCTTCGAAAACGCTTCCTTGCATCCCCATGCTCTAGTTGGGGAGTATATGGATCACCGTGCTGGCGATGGCAGTCGCAGCGCCTTTACTAACCAGGAAGTGTGGCGTGCAGTTATGGCAGGTTTTAACTTGGTTGACGGTAAAATCACCCAAGTACAGCTCTATCCTATTACATTAGGTATGGAGCTGCCGCGTAGCCGTATTGGCTGGCCTAGCCTTCTGGGGGACAATGCTGCCCTGGAGTATATGGCCGAACTCTGCAACCGTTATGGGACTAAAGTGCGTATCGAAAACGCGGTAGCTTATATCGACCTATAAAACATTTTTATCATGAGGAGGTAAATTATGCGAGTTTTTATCAGCGCCGATATCGAAGGAGTAACCACTTCCACCCGTTGGGAAGAGACCGATTCCAACAATGCTGCATACCGTTTACACGCCGAGCAGATGACCAAAGAGGTGCTGGCTGCCTGTGAAGGAGCCATTGCTGCCGGTGCCACCTATATTGTCGTTAAAGATGCTCACGGGGGCGGCTATAATATCGACCCTACCCGCCTACCCAAGGAAGTGGTTCTTATACGGGGAAACTGGGGACACCCGGATTCCATGGTTAGCGGTATCGATGGCAGCTTCGACGCTGCTATGTTTGTCGGCTACCACGGAGCAGCGCTCCGCTCCGGTAACCCTATGTCCCACACGATTAGCGGCAGGCATACCGGCATTTTTATCAACGACCGCCGTGCCAGTGAATTTATGCTTTTCTCCCTGGCGGCGGCGCGTTACGGTGTTCCCACGGTCTTTTTAGCGGGAGATAAAATGCTTTGCGAAGACTACGCCGACCTGCACCCTAAGCTAATTACCGTTGCTGTCAAAGATGGCATCGGAGGCGCTACCTTCAACCGCTCCGTGGAAGCTACTATCCCGGAAATCCGCGCCCAAAGCGAAAAAGCTTTACGCCAGGATTTAACCACTGCCAAAATAACTTTGCCGGAGAAGTTTGAAGTAAAAATTACCTACAAAGAGCATGTTACAGCAGAAAGGAGCAGTCACTACCCCGGAGTGACCAAGCTGGATGATGTAACCGTTGCCTTTAGCCACACCGACTACTTTGAAATCCTGCGCACTATCCGCTGGATAATCTAAAGCAGCTTGCCAATCCTAAATAAAAAAACGGTGGCTACCTCCTAAGGTGGCCACCGTTTTTTCATGCTCACTTGGTTTTTTGTAGCTCGGCTACAATTTCCCGGGCTTCGTTCAGGTCGTCGAGGGAAGGGGTTGCCTCACCGTAGCGCACCGGCAAGTATAAAGCACGCAGGCGGGAGGGGAGTTCCCGGTTGCTATGGCGGCTCTGAGAGAAGCGCTCTAAATCAGCAGTGGTGGTAATGTGACTGAGGTGAAAGCCGGTAGTCTGACAAGCTTGCATATAACGGCGGTAAAGCGCCCGAAGTGGGGTTAAGCGCCCGGAGCTTTGGCTGCCGCGGGTAGAGGAGGGGAGGGTAAAGCGCCTCTCGGTAAGACCAGGATCGCTTCTAGACTGCAACTGCTCCACATTGAGCTTACGAAACAGCTTATAAATGACATATACTAAGAGGGCTAGAAGTGCGGCATAAACTACTGCCATCAGGAGAGTGTTTTTCTCCTGGGCTAAGGTAACCCCCAGCTCCTCCAGAGGTGCGATCTCCTCTATTTGAAAAGTAAACCCTTCTTCGGGGATCTTGGTGAAGAGCTTCTGGAGGTAATAGAAGACAGGGACAAAGAGGTAGCCCAAACCGGTGACGATAAAGAGCAGGATGGGAGCGATGATGCGCAGGTAGATGGTGGCAAGCACCCGGCGATAAAGATACCTTAAAGGGGGTGAGCCTAGGGATACCCCCAATACTACGGTAAGCAAGACGGTTAAACCGTTGAAAAAAGCAAAGCGGCGACTCAGGAAAACCTCGGGGTCATGACGCACCATACGCTGCAGGGAGACCCCTGTCCCAAAGCAGAGCAAGGCAAAAGGTATGCTTTCCTGTAAAGCAGCTCCTGCGGGAATAGCCATGACCAGGGCAAAAGGGAGATAGCTGCGCAGAAAGAGGGAGAGGATATCGCTGTAGTCGAAGCGTCCCGAAAAGCTCTCCAGTTGTTGTGTCTGCCAAATTAGGTAGATGATAGGTGGCAGCAGGAGCAAGAACGCCGCTAAGTTATGGGGAGTAAACCACCCGAGGGTGAGTAAGCAAGCCAGCGGGAGATAACGCCACAACGGTTGCTGCGGTCGCAAGGCACTACCCCAGGCCGCAACAAGGAAAGGGATAAGCACCTCCAACCCTACGGCACCGCCAAAGGGGTAGCCGAGGAGGTTGATATAGCTGTAGTAAAAGCAGATATCACTGAGCATCTTTAGGGTAAATACAAGGCTCATGGTGGCTCTCTCCTCTATGGAGCAAGTTAGCTGACAGACTCCTGGTATGATAGAGTACTAGGGTTAGGTTAAGCTCCTGGGGAGGAAGGTTTATCTGGATCTTCAGCAGACAAAATAAGGTAACTACTGGGATGCCGCTCACTCAGGAGCCGTTCCTGAGAGATGGTAGGGTCGGGGGTGATGATCACCAAGCCTCGTTCCCCTGGGTTGGCTAATACCCGCCGGAGCATAGTGGTAAAGCTTTCACCGCATTGGTAAGTGGCGCGCCCTAAACCTTCCAGGATAGTAGTAAAATGATGTGCGCCCAACCCTTCGGGGATATAAGACCAGGAACCCCAAGCTCCAGCCGTGACCATATTGCTGACAAAATCATACTTAATACCCTTCTCTTCCAGCAGGCGACAAACCGTGTGGCACAGAGCATAGCACTCTTCCAAGAGGGGGGCTGCTTCCTCCTTTTCACCCTGGTGGGCTACGCTTAGAACTACTGTCAGAGAAGGTTCGGTGGTGTAATCGTACTGTTTGACCATAAGCTTATCGAGACGCGCACTTTGTTGCCAGGAAATACTCTTCAGCGGCTCTCGACCGCTATACTCGCGAAACCCTACGGTCAGGACTGGGTCTTCCAGAATAAAACGGCGCAGGGAAATATCCCCTACGAAACCACCCAGAGTATCCGGCAGATATTCTCGGGTGGATTCGGGGGGATAAATAATAACTTCGTTGAAGCTCTCCACCTGCTGCCGCACCTCGCTTAAGCCTAAAAAATCGCCGCCGCCAAGTTGCAGACCGCGAAAGAGGTAGTGCCCCCGGCGGGGGAGAGATATCTGCAGGCGACGCTCCAGCTTGGAGCGAGGCATTAAATAAACGGTAGCTGAGTGTTGCCAGCCGCCTTGGAGATCTTTCGTCAGTTGCAAACTGTCGGCATGTACCACCGTTTCCCCGGGAAGATATTCGACCAAACGAATGTAAGGCAGAAAGCGCCTGGAATGGTTCGTTAGCGAAGTAATGGTGGCGATAACTTCCTGGGGAGCCGCCAACACCTGGGAGAGATCATGCTGACAGCTCAACCCCTGTAAGCTGTTATCCAGAGAACGGAGTTCGACCATATACATAAAAGCTACCAGAGCCAGCAATAAAAAAAACATTACAGCTTCTCCAAAGGGACAGTCGCTTTGTCGATAATCCCTTGGAGCAACTCGCGGCTGGAGGTGCTGCGGAGACCGGTGCCGCTGCTTAAACGATGTCCCAGGACGTAGGGTGCCACCCGGCGCACATCCTCGGGGATAACATATAGCCGACCGCTTAAGGCGGCAGTAGCCTGACTGGCTTTATAGAGAGCCTGAGCTCCCCGGGTGGATACTCCGGTGAGAAAGCGGCTTTCCCTACGGGTAGCTTCGATGATATCCATAATATAGGCGACTACTTCCGGAGCCACCTTAACCAGAGGGATATTTTCCCGCACCCATCTACTCTCGGCGACAGTGACCGATGGGGTAAGGGAGGCGACGATATCTAGGGTGGAGGGGCGAGCCAGCACCGCCATCTCCTGGTGTCTAGTCATGTAACCCAGGGAAAGGCGCATAAAGAAACGGTCGATTTGAGCTTCCGGGAGAGGGAAGGTGCCGTAAGACTCCAAGGGGTTTTGGGTGGCCATCACCATAAAGGGGGGTTCCAGGAGAGTCGTCACTCCGTCCACAGTGATCTGCCGTTCTTCCATAGCTTCCAATAGGCTGGATTGCGTGCGTGGGGTGGCGCGGTTTATTTCATCAGCTAAGACAATATTCGCAAATAAAGGACCAGGACGAAACTGGAAATCGCCGAGCTTTTGGTTGTAGAAGTTGATCCCTGTTAAGTCCGAGGGGAGGAGGTCAGGGGTAAACTGAATGCGCTTAAAGGAGCCGCCAATGGTTTGGGCAAAGGAGCGGAGCAGCATAGTTTTACCGGTACCTGGCAAATCCTCCAGCAAGACGTGGCCGGAACAGACAAAGGAGACGATAACCAGGAAGATGGCCTCGTCTTTGCCGTAGATAACCTGGCGACAGTTGGCGATAATTTTATCCCGGTAAGTAGTAAACAGCTCTACATCCATGGCAACAACAATCCTTTCTAGTTGGATATACGAGGCATTTTAGCAGGTTTTGCTCCAGGAAACAAGTTAAGATATACGAGGCTGAAGACAACGTCTTCAGCCTCTCGCCTTAAGAGTGCGCTCTTCGGCGAATCAAGGTCTGTTCTTGTAATTAAGTTTGCTTTTTGACGCGCATGTCGCCAAAAAGCGGTT
>WREE01000034.1 GCA_009779515.1 Symbiobacteriaceae bacterium | reverse complement strand
TGGGCGACTGGAATAGCTGGAACGAGGAGAGCCATCCTATGCGCCGTATCCCAGATACCGGAATCTGGGAGATTGAAATTACCCCACTCGCCGTAGGACAACACTACAAGTACTCCATTCTGGGGCAAAATGGAGTCCGATTTTTAAAAGCCGACCCATATGCCGTCTATGCCGACAGCGAAGACAGCTCGGCTTCGGCTATTTACCAACTGGCAGGCTACCCCTGGCAAGATGCTGAGTGGATTTCCCAGCGACGAGAGCAGCAGCTTGTGCCTCCTCTTGAGGAGGGAGGGACTGTTATCTCCACCGCTACCCAAGGTAAAACCCTACCCAACTCAAGGGAGGAGGGTGGCCGCTCCTCATCTATTCTGGCGAACGGCTTAGGTTCCTACCCTTCGGTACCTCTTAATATCTACGAAGTGCACTTAGGCTCTTGGCGACGTCACCCAGATGGCACTTCCTACAGCTATTTGGAACTGGCGGAGAGCTTGCTGCCTTACCTGGTGGAAATGAATTACACCCACCTGGAGATTTTACCTTTAATGGAACACCCTCACAATCACTCCTGGGGTTACCAGACCGGTGGTTTCTATGCCGCCACTTCGCGTTATGGCACCCCCCAAGAGTTAATGGCCTTCATCGATCGTTGTCACCAGGCGGGTATTGGGGTCATTTTGGACTGGACGCCAGCCCATTTCCCCAAAGATACTTATGGTCTTATGGAGTATGATGGCTCCCGCCTCTATGAGGCGCCCTTGCAAGAGGCTACCGATCAGGAGGAGTGGGGAACTCGTCGTTTTAATTATGCTTCTCCTCAGGTACAATCTTTCTTAATATCTAATGCCATTTTTTGGCTGGAACTCTTTCATGCTGATGCGTTAAGAATTGATGCCGTCAGCTCGATAATCTACCAACATGGTCATAAAAACCCCAACCACGCGCAAGCTATCGATCGCCACGGCATAGCTTTTTTACAAGCTTTAAACAAGGCCGTGGGAGAGATGGTACCGGGAGCGCTGATCATCGCCGAAGAAGAAACCTCCTGGCCGTTACTAACCAAACCTTACTTAGAAGGTGGTTTAGGCTTCTCTCTATGCTGGAATACCGCCTGGGTTGCCGATACCATGGCCTATGCAATCGTCGATCCTATATACCGCCATTTAATCCACGAAAAAGTTACCCTTCCCTTCTATTATTGCTTTAACGAACACTATCTCTTGACCTTCTCTCACGATCTGGTAGTTAACGGTAAAGGCTCTTTCCTGGAGAAGATGCCGGGGAGCTATGACGAAAAGTTTGCTGGAGCTCGTGCCTTTCTGGGTTATATGATGGCACATCCCGGAAAAAAGTTGCAGTTTATGGGTACCGAAATTGCCTCTTTCCGAGAGTGGGATGCTGAAGGTTCTCTGGAATGGTTTCTCCTGGATTTCCCTTTACATCAAGCTTTTCACCGTTATGTCCGAGAACTAAATTTGCTTTATAAAATGACCCCAGCTTTGTGGTGCAGCGATAACAGTTGGAATTGTTTTCAATGGATTAGTTGGGATGACCGCAGCCAGAATATTATTATCTTTATACGTCGGGATAGTTTCGAAAACTTACTAGTGGTCTTGGTTAATTTTGCTCCGGTTAAGCGTGCATCCTATCGCTTCGGGGTTCCCCAACCAGGTCACTATCAGGAAATACTCTCTTCAGACCATACCAACTATGGGGGTAGCGGAGTTGCTAATGGGGTCATAACCGCCCAGGAAATCCCCTTTCATGACTTCCCTTACAGTATAGAAATAACGGTGCCGCCTTTAGCTACCGTCTTCTTTAAGTTAGTAAATTAAGATAGCGCCATAATAGTCGCCAATTATACGAGCTGTAGGCGGCATGACGATGTAAAGGAGGAAGCTTCTTGATTACCCCTTTTTCGCAAAAGGAATGTGTGGCTATGCTCTTGGCAGGCGGGCGAGGCACCCGGCTGGAGGATCTGACCGCTCATGTTGCTAAGCCGGCGGTGGCTTTTGGTGGTAGGTACCGCTTGGTGGATTTCACTCTCTCCAACTGTGTCCTTTCGGGCATAGATACCATTGGTGTTCTCACCCAATACTTGCCTCTTTTTTTACATGACTATATAGGCAAGGGTCAACCTTGGAACTTAGACCTCATGTCCGGAGGGGTTTTTCTCTTGCCCCCCTATGAAGGGAGCAGTAACTCCGACTGGTACAGTGGTAGCGCCAATGCCGTTTACCAGAACCGCCATTTTATCGAATCGTACAACCCCACTTATGTGCTGGTGCTGGCGGGAGACCATATCTATAAAATGGATTACAGCGCCATGTTGAACTACCACAAGGAAGTTAAAGCCGACTGCACCATTGCCGTCATTGAGGTTCCTTTGGAGGAAGCCAGCCGCTATGGAATCATGCGCGTCAATACCAGTGATCGGATTACCCGGTTTGACGAAAAGCCGGCCAAACCCAAAAGCAACCTGGCTTCTATGGGTATTTATATTTTCAACTGGCAAGTCCTCAAGGAACATTTGAACCAGGATAATACTGAAGATAGCTCGGCACACGATTTTGGTCGCAATATCATTCCGGCTATTTTGGCAGCCAAACACCGTATGTTTGCCTACCGTTTCCAAGGTTACTGGCGGGATGTCGGCACTTTAGAAAGCCTGTGGGAGGGGAATATGGATATACTGGAAGATCCTTCCCTGGGGCGTCCAGATTGGCCGATCATGACCAGAGGGCGTAACCGCCCACCCCACCATATTGTGGGTGAAGTCACCAACAGCCTGGTAGCCTCCGGCTGTAGCATACGCGGCAAGGTAGAAAACTCGGTGTTGGCCAGTGGAGCTACGGTGGAGGAGGGGGCTGTGGTGCGAAACTCCATCCTCATGGCTGATTCTCTGGTGCAGCAGGGAGCTACAGTGGAGTATAGTATACTGGACGAACGCAGTGTGGTAAACGCGGGAACCACTATTGGCACCCCTCGGGTAGCCGGTACGCCACCTACGGTTGTTCCCGGCATATGGGTGTCTTAGAAAGGAGGTTAGTACATGCATGTAGGGCTTTGTCTTTCAGATCTTCATCCCCTTCTCTACGGGGATGGCTCCACCTCTCGTACAGCAGCAGCCGTTCACTTTGGCGGACACTACCGCTTAATTGACTTTACCCTCTCGAATATGGACAACTCCGGTATCCACAATGTAGCTATGGTCTTGGGGAGCCAATACCAGTCTTTAATTAACCATATTGGTGCCGGAAGAGCGTGGGACTTGGCAAGATCCAGCGGCGGGATAACCTTCTTCCCACCTTACCCGGCAGGAGAGCGTCCTTTTCATGATATTCGGGATGAACCGTTGCAACGGGCGTTAGTCTATGTGGAGCGAGCACGGAGTAACCATGTGCTGGTTACCGATTGCAGTTCTGCCTATAATCTGGATTTTCGCCTCCCTTTACAGCAGCACGAGGCATCCGGCGCTGATGTCACTGCTCTTTATGTACGTCAGCAACCTTTAGATATCGACCGACCTCACACGGTAGCGTATCAACTGGGCGAAGAGGGAGCTATCACCGGGATTAGCGCCAACCCTACCATAGGTGAAGAGCAAAATATCTCCATGGGTGCCTTTATCGTGCGTAAAGATGCTTTGCTGCGTTTATTAGCTAACGAAGGTTCCTGTGATGTTATCCGTTTTAGCTGCAGTGTATTAGCAGGGGCGCTTAAGGCACTTAAAGTCCGAAGTTGGCTTTATGAAGGATACTATGCTCGCGTCTCTTCCCTGGAAACCTTTTTTCATTATAACATGGATATGCTTGATCCCCGCAAGCGGGAACCTCTGTTTAACTCAGGTGGACGGCGCATAAACACCGGGGTACGCAACTCCCTACCCACGAAGTATGGCAGTGAGGCTAAAGTGCGTAACTCTATTGTTTCCAATGGATGTCTCATCGAAGGGACAGTGGAAAACTGTGTGATCTTCCGAGATGTCCAAGTTAAACCGGGAGCGGTAGTGCGCAACTCTATCCTGCAACGCAACACCTTAGTGGGTTCCGGTGCTGAGCTTAATTGGATTGTTACCGACCATGATGTGATTATCTCCGCAGAACGCAACCTGTTGGGGCACCGCAACCATCCGGTTTATATTGGTATTGGCAAAGTTGTATAATATACTATATGGGGGTAGATAATTTATGACAGCGACTTCAACGGCAGCCAACACCGAGGCAGCGGAGAACGCTTCTGCTATACCAAAAATTCTTTATGCAGTCTCCGAAGTTGCTCCCTTTGTGGTTACCGGTGGGATGGGTCAGGTGGTAGGTTCTTTACCGGCTGCTTTGCGCCGTGTAGAACCTACCTTGGAAATTGCCGTCGTGGCACCTCTCTACCAGGCAGTCTTCGCTCATTACGGAGCGGCTTTGGAGCATGTAGGTACGGTGGAAGTCAACTTGGCTTGGCGAACTAAAGGGTGTGGTATTTATCGTACCCAAAGAGACGGTATCACCTATTTTTTCTTAGATAACTCCGACTATTTTAATCGCGAAAACTGCTACGGCTACTACGATGATGGGGAGCGTTTCGCTTTCTTCTCCCAGGCGGTCTTGGCTGCTCTGGAAGCTATGCAGTTTGTCCCGGAGGTTATCCACTGCCACGATTGGCAAACAGCTCTTATCCCCATTTACCTGAAGACCCTTTATAGGGAAAAATACCCCCAGATGCGCTCTATTTTCACTATTCACAATATTGAGTACCAAGGTAAGTACACCCTGGATATCTTGGGGGATGTCTTTGGTTTGGGTGCCGACGCTTATCCCCTGGTGGAGTATGACGGCTGCCTTAACCTCATGAAGGGTGCCATAGTTGCTTGCGATCGGCTGACCACCGTTTCTCCTTCATATGCCGAGGAAATTAAGGCAGGGGGAGGGTACGGCTTAGATCACATTATCAATATTTATGCCGGCAAGCTCACCGGTATTTTAAACGGTATCGATACCAATCTCTATAACCCTACTTGCGATGCCAAGTTAAGGGTAAACTTTGATGCTGACTGCCTAGCTAAAAAAGCTTTATGCAAACGGGAACTGCAGACCTTGTTTAATTTGCCAGTAAGCCCTCGCACCCCGGTTCTCTGTATGGTGTCCCGTTTAGTCCCCCACAAGGGTATCGACCTTCTAACGACTATTATTGACGACCTGCTTAAAGAAAACCTCCAGCTCTGTATTTTAGGTACCGGCGACCACCTTTATGAACTTTTTCTCTCTGACTTAGCTATTCGTTATCCTGAGCAGGTGGTGGTAAATATTGCCTATAACGCCGAAATATCCACGAAAATTTATGCTGGCTCCGATATGATGCTCATGCCTTCCCTCAGTGAGCCTTGTGGTTTAGCACAGATGATTGCTTCCCGTTATGCAACTGTTCCCATTGTCCGGGCTACGGGTGGCTTAAAAGATACCATCAAAGATTGCCGCTACGGTGAAGGGAACGGTTTTGTCTTCAGCCGCTACAACTCCAACGACTTTTTACAGACTATTCGCGCTGCTCTGGGATTATATAATAACTTCCCCGAGGACTGGTTCCTTCTTATGAAAGAGGTTATCGGGCAAGACTTTTCCTGGGATCGCTCTGCCCGAGATTACCTCGAGCTTTACAGTACACTTACCTAATTTGAACAACCGTAAAGGAAAGCAGACGAAAGCTATTGGGGGTTGTTAGGAGGGAGCAGGATGTATTATTTCGATGAATTCCATGAGCGCTGTCGTACCCCCCAGGGGGCTCTCCCAGTGGGAGCAGATTTGCAGCTCACCCTCCGCTACCGCCGGGGACTCTGCTGCCAGGCATGGTTATATTGGAAGATCGATGGGGGAGAAACTGGCAACCTTGCTATGGAGTGGCAGGGGATGGAAGGGATTGACGACCTGTTTAGCGTAACCTTGGCACCAGACAGCACCGGTCTATATTGGTATTGGTTTAGTATTGAAACTGCCGAAGGCTCCTTTTATATCGATCGTCAAGGGCCAGGGGCTAACCCCACCGATCCCTACCAATTTACCCTCCATGCTGCTCACCTAGAGACTCCCGACTGGATCAAAGGCGGGGTTATGTACCATATCTTTGTGGATCGCTTTGCCAAGGGGGGAGCTTCAGAGCTCCCCTTACGAGGAGATGCCGTTCGGCGTCGAGACTGGGGTGGAACCCCCTTCTTTGCTCCGGATGATAACGGCATTGTCCCCAACAAAGACTTTTTTGGGGGTAATCTGGAAGGCATTATGGCAAAGCTTCCCTATCTCCAAGAGCAGGGGGTAACCTGCTTGTACTTAAGCCCCATCTTTGAAGCTGCTTCTAATCACAAATACGACACCGGTAATTTTCACCGGATTGATGCCGGCTTTGGTGATGACCGAACTTTACGTGCTCTTTGTCAAGAGGCGAAAAAGTATGGGATGGCAGTTATTCTGGATGGGGTTTTTAGTCATGTGGGGAGCGATAGTCTTTATTTTAATAAAGAAGGCAACTACTCCACCCTGGGAGCTTACCAATCTCTCGCTTCACCCTATGCCTCCTGGTTTACTTTTACCAAGTGGCCAGAGGCTTACCTCTGCTGGTGGGATATTTTATTACTGCCTACCATCGCCAAATATGACAACTCTTACCGGGATTTTATCAACGAGGTAGGAGGGGTCATCGACCATTGGATGGAGTGCGGTATAGCCGGTTGGCGTCTGGATGTGGTAGATGAGCTACCCGATGCTTTTTTAAATCCTTTATGTGCAGCTGTACGCCGCACGAATCCCCATGCACTCTTAATCGGTGAAGTTTGGGAAGATGCTTCGAATAAAGTTGCTTACGGAGTGCGCCGCCAGTATTTTCTGGGGGGACAGCTCGATTCCGTGATGAACTACCCCCTAAAAAACGCCATCATTGCTTACCTACGGGAAGGCAAGGTGGAGTTTTTAGCTCAAACCATGGCAACCATCACCCAGAATTACCCTCAACCGGTGCTGCATACCTTGATGAACATTTTAGGAACACATGACACTATGCGGATTTTAACAGTTCTGGGAGGAGACGACTTTCCCACCTCCAAAGAGGAGATGCAGCATTACCGCTTGAGCGACTGGCAGTTAGCTCGGGGGAAGCAGTTACTGCGCATAGCCGCTGCTTTACAGTTTACCCTACCTGGCTTTCCTTGTGTTTACTACGGTGACGAAGTTGGTATGGAGGGGGGCGCCGACCCTTTCAACCGCGTTTGTTTTCCTTGGGGTAAAGAGGATGTGGAGCTGCAAAGCTGGTACCGTAGGCTAGCCCAGCTACGGCAAGAGTACCCGGTCTTACGAGAAGGGGAATACCGTTTAATGAAAGCCCGTGAAGGAGTTTTCGCTTTTACCCGAGGAGAAGGGGAGGATTGTCTCCTCATCGCATCTAATATTAATAAAGAAGCTGTGGTTTTACCTTTTCCCGATTTTACTTATCACATTCTTCACCAAAGGCACTTAAGCACCTGTCTTGTACCCCCTGGCAGTGTAGCTATATATGGGAGAGGGAGTAGAGCAAATGACCGAAAGTAACTATTATTCCCGGGAGCTGATGTGGCAGGACTCTTTAGATAAAAGCACCTTCGCCCGCCTCTTTACCGAAAAACTGGAAATGTACCGAGGAGTTCCCGTGCAAGAGGCTACGGCGGAAGATGCCTATGTGGTCTTGGCAGCCATCACCAAGGAGCGGGCTGCCCGCATGGGGTTACATGCCAACCGCACGAACCAGCAACAGCAGAAGAAGCAGGTTTACTACTTTTCTATCGAGTTTTTGCTGGGGCGTATGTTAGCACAAAACCTGATGGCATTTGGCTTACTGGAGGTTTGCCAGGAAGCCATGAGGGAACTGGGACTGGACTTGGAAAAAATTTGCGAAGTGGAGTTAGACCCCGGGCTGGGAAACGGGGGTTTGGGACGTCTGGCGGCTTGCTTTATGGATTCCCTGGCTTTTTGCGGTTATGCAGGTCATGGCTGTAGTATCCGTTACAAACATGGGCTTTTTGAGCAAAAAATAGTCGATGGCAACCAAATTGAAATGGCAGATAACTGGCTGAGAGTCGACAATGTTTGGGAGATACGCAAACCGAGTAAAGCGGTTATGGTTCGCTTTGGTGGTTCGATTCGGGAAGAAGTGGTTATGGGACGAAAAATCTTTCATCACGACAATCCCGAGCAGGTGTTGGCCATGCCCTACGATATTCCTATGGTGGGTGGAGCTAACGGAGTCGTCAACAACCTGCGTCTCTGGAGTGCGGAATCGGTCCAACTATTCAATTTTGAAGCCTTCTCCAGCGGTGATTATATTTCGGCTATCTCCGACAAATATGCCGCCGAAGCTATTTCGGAAATTCTTTACCCCGATGACTCCAACTACAGCAATCGGTTATTACGCTTAAAACAACAATACTTTTTTGTCTCCGCTGGGGTGCAAAGTATTATCCGCCATTACCGCAAATACTACGGCGACTTAACGAAGCTTCCCGATTATGTATCCATACATATTAACGATACTCACCCGGCGGTGGCTGTTCCGGAGTTAATGCGCATCCTGATGGATGAAGAAGGGCTAGGTTGGGATGAGGCTTGGGATCTCACTATCCGCACGATCTCTTACACAAACCACACCATTATGCCTGAGGCGTTGGAGCGCTGGGATGTAGAGACCTTCCGCACTTTGTTACCGCGTATTTATATGATTGTCCAGGAAATTAACGAGCGCTTCTGCCGAGAGCTGTGGCTGCACTATCCCGAACAGTGGGATCATATCGCCCGCATGGCGATCATTGGAGATAACCAAATACGGATGGCATTTTTAGCCATTGTTGGTAGCCACTCCATCAACGGTGTTGCTCAAGTCCATAGCGACATTCTCAAAGCAGAACTTTTCAAAGATTTTTACGCCATTTACCCGGAACGCTTCCAAAATATGACCAATGGGGTTACCCAAAGGCGCTGGTTGCAAAAAGCCAACCCCTGCCTCACCGATCTTATCAGCAGCGCTATTGGCACAGGTTGGATGAAGGAGCCTCTGCAGCTGGTGCGCCTCAAAGAGGAAGGGTTGGTGCATGATGCCGCTTTCCTGGAGGATTTGCTGAAAATTAAGCGGGGTAGTAAAGAGAAACTGGCGAAAATTTTCCTAGCTAACAAAGGGATAGTGGTAGATCCCACTTCTATCTTTGATGTGCAAGTAAAGCGTTTTCACGCTTATAAGCGCCAGTTGCTTCTTGCTTTATATATTCTCGAACTGTATCGCCAAATAAAGGAAGGTACCCAGGAGATAATTGCTCCTCGCACCTTTATCTTCGGGGGGAAAGCTGCTCCCGGCTACCGTTTTGCCAAGGAAACCATCCGCTTTATCTCCTCTATTGCCGAAATGATCAACCACGACAGCAGCATTAACAATCTCATTAAAATAGTCTTTGTGGAGAACTACCGCGTCTCTTTAGCCGAAGATATTTTCCCTGCTTCCGATGTCAGCGAGCAAATATCTACTGCCAGCCGGGAGGCTTCTGGCACCGGCAATATGAAGTTTATGTTTAACGGTGCCATCACCATAGGGACTATGGACGGTGCCAACATCGAAATTTTTGAAGCGGTGGGGGAAGGTAACTATGTCCGCTTTGGTTTAACTGTCCCGGAGGTCTTGGCCCTGTACCGCGACCAAACCTATAACAGCCGCGAGATATATGAAACCGATCCTCGTGTACAATATTTGCTAGATACATATGTCAATACTCAGCCTTACGAAGTGGGTAAAGCCGAGTTCCCTCATATTTATGACTCCCTTATCTCTTTTGGTGATGAGTTTCTGGTTCTCAAAGACTTCGCCGGCTATGTAGACGCTCAAGGGGAAATTAACCGCCTCTATCAGAACACTGCTCGCTGGGAGCAAATGTCAGCTATGAACATTGCCAGCGCCGGGCGCTTCTCCAGCGATGAAGTTATTCGGCGTTATGCCCGAAATATCTGGTTTTTGGAGTAATTGGTTTTTGGAGTAAATGGGGGTGTGCTAAAATAGAGACAACCAACAATCGCCGCGGTGCAGGTGTCTTGCTCCCTCTTTCTATGCTACCCGGTCCCTTTGGGATAGGGGTTTTAGGAAAGGAAGCCAGGGAATTTGTGGATTTTCTCGCCACAGGAGGTTTCTCCCTGTGGCAAATGCTCCCTCTGGAGCATATGGGAGCTTCCTATTCACCTTATAAAGCGGTTTCGGCTTTTGCCGGCGAACCAATGTATATCGATCCCCGTTGGCTTTATGAGCGAGGCTGGGTCACGGAGGTGGAGCTCAGGGAACGTTGGGCAGTTGCTGAACCCCACAAGGTTAACTACGAACTCATTTACGATAAGCAAATGGTCCTCCTCCGAGCAGCTTTTGCCCGCTTACCTAACCGGATTCATGAGGAAATATCGCAATTCAATCCTTTTTGGCTGGACGAATATGCGCTTTATATGGCGATTAAGGAGCAGTATCATCTGCTGCCTTGGTTCGATTGGTCGGATAGCGAGTTGCAGCGTTATGAGCGGAAAGCGGTGGAGAACTACCGCAAGGAACATCGTTCACTTATGGCCTTCTACCGCTTTGTCCAGTGGCTTTTCGATTTACAATGGCAGGAATTGCATAACTACGCCCAGAGCAAAGGTGTCCTGCTCATGGGTGATATTCCCATATATGTCTCTGAAGATAGTGCCGAAGTCTGGAGCCACCGGGAAATGTTTGCTACCGATAAGAAAGGTAACTTTCTAGCAGTGGCTGGAGCGCCTCCCGATTATTTTAACACCCAGGGACAGCGCTGGGGTAACCCCCTCTATAACTGGGAGCTTATGGCCAAAGACAACTACACTTGGTGGGTGGGACGCATGCGCGCAGCTTTAGAAAAGTTCGACTTAGTCCGTATCGACCATTTTCGCGGTTTTGAAAGCTACTGGCATATACCAGTGGCGGCGGAATCAGCCCGAGAGGGTTATTGGGTTAAAGGTCCCGGAGTGGCGCCTTTCAAGGCCATGGTACAGGAGCTGGGACCCCTGCCGGTTATCGCGGAAGATTTAGGCGATATTGGACCCGAAGTGGAAGCACTCCTGGAGGAAGCTGGCTTTCCCGGTATTCGGGTACTGCAGTTTGGCTTTTTAGGGGATGAACGCCACCTACCTCACAACTATTCCCAGCAAAAGGTGGCTTACAGTGGCACCCACGATAATACCACCCTGCTGGCATGGATCTACGAGCTGCGACCTGAAGATCGGGAGACTGTTCTAACCTACTGCGGCTATGAGGGTGACTGGAGTAAAGGTGGACCCAACTGCGGCATTTGCCGCACCTGGATCCGCTTACTCTATACTACGCCAGCTTGTTGGGTCATTATTCCGATCCAAGACCTGCTGGGTTATGGCGGCGATACTCGCACCAACATCCCCGGCAACCCGGAGGGTAACTGGCGCTTTCGGGTCACGAAGGAAGCGCTGGCGCAAATAGACACCACCTATTACCGCCGTCTGGCGACCATTACCCAGCGGCTACCGGTTGTGGCTAAATAGTATACTGTTAGTTTATCACCGGTACCATAGGGTACATGTGAAAAAGAAGAGGAGGGTGCTTTATTGACTATTCCCACTGTCGATCTTACTTATTTGGCACCCCTGATAACTCCAGAACATCTTGCGGAGTTTCAGGAGCCGTTGCATGAAGCTCAGGTCACTCTCCTGCAGAAGACCGGACTAGGTGCCGAATATTTGGGTTGGCTGCATCTCCCTCAACGGGTAACCCCAGAGGAAATTGCTCTCCTAGAAGAGCGAGCCAAGCAAGTACGCGAAAGCTCCCAAATTCTGTTGGTAGTTGGAATTGGCGGTTCTTACTTGGGGAGCCGTGCAGCTTTGGAATATTTACAATCACCTTTTTATAACTATTGGCAAAACCCTCAGGTCTTTTTCGTGGGGAATAACCTCTCTCCCTCCTACTTGCATCAGGTGCTGGCGATAGTTGGAGACCGGGATTTTGCGGTCAATGTTGTTTCTAAGTCGGGAACAACCACCGAGCCGGCTATCTCCTTTCACATATTACGACAACTGTTAGAAAAGCGTTACGGCGTGGAGGGAGCGCGCAAACGTATCTATGCCACCACCGATCCGGCTTCGGGAACCTTAAGAGCCATGGCTGAAGAGAAAGGGTATGCCACTTTTGCCATCCCTCCTGATGTGGGAGGTAGGTATTCGGTGCTCACTTCCTGTGGCTTGTTTCCTCTCACGGTAGCTGGGATAGATGCTACCGCTCTGCTCCGGGGTGGTGCCATTATGGCTGACAAGTTGCACAAGGAAGCCAAACTTGAGCAAAACCCAGCCTGGAGCTATGTGGCAGCACGTCACGCTCTTTACAACCAGGGGCGGATTGTGGAGCATTTTGGCAGCTACCAGCCGAACACCAAAATGCTGGCAGAATGGTGGCGGCAACTGTTCGGCGAAAGTGAAGGTAAAGAAGGAAAAGGAATTTTGCCTTCGGTTCTTGAATTTACTGCCGACCTTCATTCCATGGGTCAATATATACAGGAAGGACCACGTAACCTCTTTACCACAATTTTAGATGTGGAAAATCCTGGTGATGATGAGCTGTTGCATGTGCTCCCCGACGATCCCTTGTACCATTTAAACGGTTGGAGTATGAATGTTATCAACGCGGCAGTGCAAAAAGCAGCAGCTAAGGCGCATCAACAGGGTGAGGCTCCCAGCATTATCATCCGTACCCCTTATGTATCTCCGGTAGAATTGGGAGCGTTACTCTACTTCTTCCAATATGCCTGCGCTCTCTCCGGCTATTTGCTGGGGGTAAATCCTTTCGATCAGCCGGGAGTCGAAGCTTACAAAGCGGAACTCAAGCAACTGTTACAAAGAAAGTGAGGTTAGCACTATGCCCATAAATCCTGCCATCTTTCGTGAATATGATATTCGAGGTAACGCAGCCGCCGACATGGGCGATGCTTCACTGCCGGCCATAGCCGGGGGTATAGCTAGGTGGTTTCAACAAAAAGGGGCTAATTCTGTGGTCTTAGCTTACGACTGTCGCCTCTCTTCTCCTCGCATCCATGAGGGGTTGCGTCAGGTTTTCCAGGCCTACGGCTTTGATGTTGTCTCCATTGGGCACAGTTCTACCCCTTGCTTCTATAACGCCTGTTTCAACTTGGATGTGGCAGCTGGAGTGATGATTACCGCCAGCCACAATCCAGCCCCGGATAATGGGCTTAAGCTCATGCTAGGTAAAGATACCCTTTTCGGTAGCCAAATTCAAGAAATTGGTAAAGAAGCAGCCCAAATTTTTGCCGAAGGAGCGCCGCTACCCTCAGGTCAAGGCAGCTATCGGGAGATAGATCATCTTCCTTTTTATATCCAGGACTTGGTGCAGCGCATTCAATTAGGGGAGAGGCCACTAAAAGTTATTATCGATTGTGGTAACGGTAGCTCCGGTCCTTCCGTGCAAGGGGTGCTGGACTGTTATCCAGGTCACATAACCTATACTCCTTTAAACTTTACCCCCGATGGTACCTTTCCCGTGCATGAGGCTGATCCGGTTAAACCTAAAAATATGGTCGATTTGCAGCGCTTGGTCATCTCCGAAAAAGCAGATTTAGGGGTTGGCTTCGATGGTGATGGCGACCGGTTGGGGATTATCGACGATCAGGCGCAAATTCTTTGGGGCGACCAGCTGATGATCCTCTTCTGGCGAGATATAATCACCCGTCATCCGGGAGCAATCGGTTTAGTGGAGGTAAAATGCTCTCAGCTCCTTTTTGATGAAATTGCGAGACTCGGCGGCAAGCCGGAGTTTTGCCGCACCGGGCACTCCCTGATTAAAGCCCGCATGAAAGAAGTTAATGCTCTCTTTGCCGGAGAGATGTCGGGTCATCTCTTTTTTGCCGATGAATACTACGTCTACGATGATGCTCTCTATTCCTTCTTGCGTCTCCTACGCCTTCTCTCTCATACCGACCAACCCCTCTCAGTACTTCTCGGTGATCTACCCCACACCTATAACACCCCGGAGGTGCGCATCCCTTGTCCCGATGCCCAAAAATTCCAGCTGGTGCAGCAACTCTCCGAAGCTTTACAAAAGGAGTATCCGGTAGTTACGGTGGACGGAGTCCGGGTTATCTTCCCGGAAGGTTGGGGGCTGTTCCGAGCTTCCAACACCCAGGCTGCCATAGTTGCTCGCTGTGAAGCTACCAGCAGCGCTAAACTGGAGGAGTATACTGCCTATTTAAACCGCCTCTATCTCTCCTTTACCGGCGGTGAGCCTATTCACTGGGCATGATCGCTCAACTGCTATCTGTAGTGAGCCATACCCTACCCTAGAGGAAAGCAGTATTCTTTAACAGTTGGTGGTTCCCTATAACATAGGTAACCCCTGGTTAGTTCAAAAGTATATAAGGAGGTGGTGTCTAACCCCATGGCCATTATTCTACGGGTAGCCCGGGAAGCTGCTCGCTACAAAGCCTTGCTTATTACTTCCGCTATTAGCAGCATGGTCCTTACCTTTATCAATCTCACCGCACCTCGCTTGATGTCGCAAATGACCGGCTTAGTCGCCGCTGGTTTAACCCCGGAAGGGTTACAACGCATCTTTAGCTTAACCTCCCAGCTTTTTGCCATTTACCTCATGCGCATTATTTTTCGCTACCTCAGCGATAACTTAGCTCATCGCGCCGCTTGGCGCTTAGTTGAGGAGTTACGTATTAAGGTATATAGCAAGTTGCAAGCCCTCTCCATTGACTATTATCGCAATCATCAAATTGGCGATTTGGTCAGTCGCTCTTTAACCGATACCGGTATGTTTGAGCAGCTTTACGCTCATCTACTACCAGACATGATGATCAACCTGGTTACGGTAACCGGGGTTTCCCTTATTCTTTTCACGATTAACCCCCGCTTAGCTATGCTTACCTGTATCCCCATTCCTTTCATTCTAGCAGGGGGCTGGGTTTTTACCAACAAAGTGCAACCCAATTTCCGCATTATGCAGCGTGCCACCGGAACTCTCTCAGCCCAGTTAATTGACAACTTCTCCGGTATACAGGAAATTCAAATTTTTGGACAACAGGTGCGAGCCGCCGAAAAGGTGCGGGAAAGGGCTCATCAGTTTACTACTGCCATGTTACGAGCATTACACCTTTCAGCTATCTTTCACCCCAGCGTAGAGTTTCTCACCTCGTTGGGAACGGTTATTGTGGTCGGTTTTGGTGGCTATTTGGCCTATCAGGGATATATGGATGTCCAAGATATTGTCGCCTTTCTTCTCTACCTCTCCCTCTTTTACGCACCGATCACCGGGTTAGCTCGTCTCCTAGAAAG
>WREE01000033.1 GCA_009779515.1 Symbiobacteriaceae bacterium | reverse complement strand
CTCCCTGGTAGGAAAAACCGACACTATTCTTTCTGATGAACTGAACCATGCCTCTATTATCGACGGCTCCCGCCTCTCCGGTGCCAAAATTAAAGTCTTCCGTCACAAAGATATGGCTCACCTGGAAGAGCTTTTACAGGGACCTAACGATGGCAGAGTGCTGGTTATCTCCGATGGCGTCTTCTCCATGGACGGCGATATCGGCTCTTTAGACCAGGTGGTGGAGCTATGCGAAAAGTATGGTGCCATCTCTATGGTTGATGATGCTCACGGGGAAGGGGTGCTAGGCTCTCACGGTCGCGGTATTGTCGACCACTTCCATTTACATGGTCGTTGCGATGTGGAGATTGGCACTTTCTCCAAAGCCATTGGCACCGTCGGTGGCTTCGTGGCAGGCTCTCGTTTGCTCATCGACTACCTCAAGCAGCGGGCTCGCCCCTTCCTCTTCTCCTCGGCGCTACCGGCAGCCGATGTAGGCGCTACCCTGGAAGCTCTCAAGCTCCTTCAGGAGAGCGATGAGCTGGTACAAAAGCTGTGGAGCAACGCTCGCTTCTTTAAAGAAAAAATGGCTGCTTTAGGCTTCGACACCGGTCTTTCGGAAACCCCTATCACTCCGGTGATGATTGGCGAAGCCGATGCCGCACGCCAATTTTCCGCCATGCTCTTTGAGCAGGGTATCTTCGCCATGGCTATCGGTTTTCCCACTGTTCCCCGGGGTAAAGCGCGTATCCGGGTGATGATTTCCGCTTCCCATGAACGTAGCGACTTGGAGTTTGCTCTGGAGAAGTTTGCTCTCTGCGGCAAAGAAGCAGGGCTCATCAGCTAACCTTCCGGGGTCAACCACAAAGCGAGAGCGTAAAAGATAACAGCATCGCCAATTTGGTCTACTGAGGCGTATTCGTCCCTCAAGTGGGCCATTTTGTCGTCCCCGGGACCAAAGCCGATGGTGGGAATCCCCAGCTTCGCCGTGGCTACCCCGTTAGTGGAAAAATCCCACTTCCGGTAGGTAGGTTCCCTACCCCAGAGGGAGCGGTATGCTGCGGTAAAACTCCGCGCCAGAGGATGATCCAAAGCAATTTCCCAGGCAGGCAGGAAGGAGTGCAAGACAACTTCTTTCCCTGTCCAAGCTCTCCCTTTGGCATCATGCACCTGCCACCTCCCAGCAGTGCCGCTTAAAAGCTTGTTCATCTCTTCCTCGATATAAGGATAATCCTGCCCCACCACCAGACGTCTGTCCAGATATAAGGTGCAACGGGTGGGTATGGCATTTAGAGATACTGCTTCACTCTCGATACGGGTAAGAGCCAGGGAACCTTGTTCTCCCTTAGCCGCTATCAGTTGGTTGCCTAGCTCCTCTATGGCGGTGATGACAGCTGCTGTTTTGTAAACCGCATTATCTCCATCTTCCGGAGCGCTACCATGAGCCGAAATGCCGTTAAAGTGTACCTCCAGCACAGCCCGCCCTTTTTGCCCCTGACAGAGAATATTATTAGTGGGTTCGCATATAAGGGCTAGCTGGGGTTGCACCTTTTGGCAGATGTGATATAAAGCTTCGCCATCGTAGTCTTCTTCCAAAACTGAGGTAGAGATATACAAGCTCTTACCCTGCAGTAAAGCTAGCTCCTTCATAGCAGCACCGGCATAGACAATAGCCGCTACTGCTGCTTTCATATCGGAGGCGCCTCGCCCGTAGAGTTTGCCCTCATGAATAACCCCGGCATAGGGATTAAAAAGCCAGTCGGCGGCATCGCTGACTGCCACAGTATCTATATGTGCATCGGCGATAATACGCAAAGGACCACTACCCACCCTGCCGATAACCGAGCCGTAGGCATCAATCTCCACTTCGTCGTAGCCGAGATGCATCATTTTAGCAGCAATATGCTTAGCCAACTCTTCCTCTTGGCCAGTTTGACTAGGTATGCGCACTAACTCCCCGGCGAAAACGATAATCTCATCACGGTTTTTTTGCTGATAGTCGCGGATAGCCGCCAAAGTTTGGGCTAATTCCATATCGCTCACTTCCTTTAGCAATATTTTATATCTAAATGCACGTAACACTTCAGGTACTCTCCTTAAGTTGTTACCGCCGAAGCCCCTCTCACCTTGTCGGCACTTTCTCGGCAAGCTCCAGGGCTATGCGTTGCGCTTCTTCGAGACTACCCGCCTCCACGGTAATACGGATGAGGGGTTCCGTCCCGGAGGGGCGCACCAAAATCCGTCCCAGATTGCCTAAATCGGCCTCTGCTGCCGCTAAGGCTGCCAAAAAATCGGCATTTTGAAAAGCCGCCTCTTTGTCCTGGACTTGCACATTGTGCAACACCTGGGGCATAACCTGCATCACCCCTGCCAGCTCCGCCAGGGTAGCGCCTGTTTGCCGCACCCGATTAGCCAGGAGGATGCCTGTGAGTAAGCCATCGCCGGTAGTAGCATAATCGCTGCAGATAATATGCCCCGACTGCTCTCCCCCTAGGTTAAAGCCACCGGCTTGCATAGCTTCCAGCACATAGCGGTCGCCAACCTTGGTTATAACGGTCTGGAGGCCAAGCTCTGCTACCGCTCGGTGGAAACCAAAGTTACTCATTACCGTTGTCACTAAGGTGTTGGCCAGGAGCACTCCCTGCTCTTGCAACGCTAAGGCGAGAATAAGCATAATTTGATCCCCATCGACGATCCGCCCCAGAGCATCTACCGCCAGGCAACGGTCAGCGTCGCCGTCTAAAGCCAATCCTAAGTCCGCTCCCGTCGCCAGCACCCTAGTTTGCAAGCTGGCTAAGTGGGTGGAGCCACAGTTGACGTTGATATTTAAACCATCTGGGTTATGGTGCAGGGGAATAACTTCTCCCCCCAACTGCCGCAAAAGCTCCGGTCCGCAGTGGGCTGCGGCGCCGTTAGCACAATCCAGAACGATTTTCAGTCCGGTAAGGTCGCATCCTGGCAGGGCGGCTAAGTGACCAAGATAACCTTGCTGCAGCTCGGGAGCAAAGCTTAGCTTGCCTACGCCACTGCCTACTGGCCATTCGTGAACAGGGGGCAGCTCCTCCAACAGGGCTTCTATCTGTGTTTCGGTTATATCGCTAATTTTGTAGCCACTATGGGCGATAAATTTAATGCCGTTATCGGGCATAGGGTTATGGGAGGCGGAAATGACGACTCCTGCCCGGACATCCATCTCTTTGGTGAGCCAAGCTACACAGGGGGTAGTCGCCACCCCAATGTCCATAACATCGCCTCCAGCGGAAAGTATCCCTGCTGCCAAAGCACTGAAGAG
This sequence comes from Symbiobacteriaceae bacterium, assembly GCA_009779515.1. Lineage (GTDB taxonomy): Bacteria > Bacillota > JAAYKD01 > JAAYKD01 > WRDA01 > WREE01. The sequence continues at coordinate 12,117 of WREE01000033.1, read as the reverse complement.
CATACCGCCAGAAATGCGGGTATCTCTGCCGATTAACAAGCAGGGCTTTTCCCTGGGGTTCGAGCCTCCCAGCACTCTTACTGCCCCTCGACCCAGCTTATAGGCTAACTCAGGGGTTAACCCTCGGTTGGCTACCCCACGCACACCATCGGTACCAAAATATTTGACTGTCTGGTTAGCCACCTCCTTCTCCCTCCCCTTCTTCATCTTCAACTTCTTCGTTTAGTGCTTTTTCTTCTTCGCCCTCTTCTGCCTCTTCACCTAACCATTCAATATCGAGGATAATCTCTAAAACAGGAATATCGTTAAAGGGGCTGTTAGCCCAGCGCACTCCGGCAGGCAAGTGGAGCGGCACCTTGAGCATAGCCGTAAACCTGGTTCCGACTTCCGGTGGCGGCTCTAGACCCAGGAGAAGCCGCCACAGATAGTCTTCCTGGTCTAACCCCCAGGGTGGCTGCTGCGCTTCCTCTTCCAACCCGCTCCAGACAGTTAAGTCCAAGGGCGGTAGCGGAAGCTGCTCCACCTCCCCCTGCTTCTCGGCAAGGAGAAAAACCTGCAGCGCCGGCGGCAACAGTTGTAGCCCCCGTAGCTCCATGGTAGGGGGAAGTACCAATTCCGGATCGATATACCCTAAAGTATCCCGTACTTCCAGGTTCTGATAAACCTTAACACTCCCCGGGGAGATACCGTAATTTTGGCTATCTAAAGGCTCACCCAGAGCGTTTAGGAGCTGGATCTTTATCTCCTGGGAAAAGCTTTGGGGGGAGCCACGGAGGTCGACAATAGCCAACGCCCGGGTGGCTGCCTCCACCGCGCTGCGCAAGCCCCGGATAGTTACACTATAAGGTTCAATAGTGGGGGAGCCAGCCAGGTAGTAGTTAGGCGCTGGAGCACCGATATAGTCGGTAGTTACCCAAAGCTCTTTTTCAATATAGGCCTCCAGGGTTAACCTGGTCTGATCTGGCTGTCGGGCAGAAATCATGACATAGTTGGGTTTTTCCACCAGGACATCCAGAAGGTGTTCCCCCTCTCCCAGCCCGGCAGCGTTAACATAGGGACGGATATCCCGGGAAGAGACCAGGCTCAGTACCTGGGTAGACCCCAAAAGAGTTACACTATCCAGCTCGCTAGAGGAGAGGGTTGCCACCATATCCGGAGGACAATTCATCACCTCAATAGGGATATGGTAGTATATAATGGAACTGTTACCGCTGTTTACGGCTGCCACCTGACGGGGCGCCTCTTCGGCATAAGCAATAAGCCAGATAACCAGAGCTGCCAGCAGGGAGAGAAAGCGAGTAGCATTGTTGTTGCCCAGCAGCCGATTAATCATTAGCCTTATCCTCCTTGCCCAGCCAGCGGCGCCAGACGCGCTGAGGTTCCGGCTTGTCCAGAGCATTTTGGAGCATAGTCGCAAGCATGGGGGTGTCCAAATAGCGGGTAAGTTTGCCGTTCATGGCTAAGGAGATCGTCCCATTCTCCTCTGAAACCACCACCACTAGAGCATCGCTGCGCTCGGTGATGCCAATAGCTGCCCGATGCCGGGTACCCAGCTCCGGATCGATTTCCGGGTTGGTAGATAAAGGCAAAAAACAGGCGGCTGCTTCAATACGGTTGCCGCGCATAATAACCGCTCCGTCGTGGAGAGGGGTATTGGGAATGAAGATATTAAGCAGCAGATAGGGAGTCACTATCCCTTGCACCAGAATGCCGGTATCCATAAACTCCTGGAGCCCGGTGCGCCGCTCTAAAACCAGCAGGGCGCCGGTACGGCTCTGGGCTAAGGTGCCAACGGCACTGACGATATGCTGGCAAGTTTCGTCCTGCTGGGTACTGTCATGGCGGCTAACCATCCCGGGAGTGTAGTTGAAGCCCCGCCCAATCTCTTCCAGAACTCGCCGCAGCTCATCCTGAAAAATAATGGCTAAAGCCACCACCCCGGCAGTAACAAAGCGGGAGAGTAGCCAGTTGATAGCGCGAAGCTGTAGCATGGAGCTGGCTAAGTTCAAGAGAAAAATAGCCAGGAGCCCCTGCAACAGGATTATAGCCCGCGTGTTGCGGATGATTAAGACCATGCGATAGAAAAAAAACGCCACTATTGCCACATCAAGAGCATCCTGCAAGCGCAGGTTGGATACAAGATTAGCAAGTAAGGCGTTAATTACTTCCGGCACCTCTGCTTAGCACCTCCGTAAAAACATATTAAGACTTAGCCAGGCGTTTGCCCGGGAGCAACTGGTAATCTTCGGGAGTGAGGGTGTCAGTAACAGCTATACCGGCGATATAGAGCAGCACTCCCCAGGGTACCAAAAGAGCCATCTGCCACAGGGGGTTAGTCACAGCTAACTGTTGCTGCAACCAGAGCATTCCTCCGGCCATCGCCGCCGTAGCCAGAGCGGGGCGCAGTAAGGCTCGGTCGAAGTCCAGGCAAGGTCCTAAAACCTTAAAGAGCAAAAGCAAGTTCAGCAGAGCGGCAACCATAAAACCGATATTAGTACCCCAGGCGGCTCCTGCTAAAGCCCACTGCGGGGTGAGCAGCCAGGTAAGGATCCCTTTCCCAGCGGCACCGCAAAGCATGGTTATCAAAGGAGCTCGGCTGTAGCCTAAACCTTGCAGAATACCGGCACTTACCTGCTGCAGCACCAGAAAAGGGACACCGTAAACTAAAAGCTGCAGGGCGGAAACTGTTAATTCGCTCATACCCAGGGAGGCACATAAGGGGCTAGCAACCAAGAAGATACCCATCGCAGCCGGTAGAGCGAGGAGCATGGCTAGCTTCAGCGCCGATTTGCTTTGCCAGAGGACACCCAAGCTATCGCCTTGCGCCTTAGCCCGGGAAAGAGCCGGGACTAGGGCGACAAAAAGAGCGCCGCTAAGCACAGTGGGTAGAGCGATAATACTCATGGCGTTATTCGCATAAGCTCCGTAGGAGGCCACCGCCAAGGTCAATTCTCTGCCAGCCGCCTGTAAACGATTGACCATCATCAGGGAATCTGCCAGTAAGAATAAAGGAAAACCGAGCCCGGCAATACTGATGGGAATAGCCTGGCTGATAATGGAGCGATAGAGCTCCCCCGCCGTGGGGAGAGTAGCCGGATCGGGGAGTTCTCCCTGGAAAAGATTATGCCAGGGAGGGGTAGCCATGAGGCGGTTAAAAAGAAACCGCAGGAAGATATAAGATGCCCCGGCGCCGCATAAGCCGCCCAAGGTAGCTCCTGCTGCTCCCCAGGATAATCCCCAGGGAAGGAAGAGAGCGGCAAAACCGAGCATACCGGCAATGCGTACCCCTTGCTCAACGATCTGGGAGAAAGCGTTGGGGCGCATATTTTGTGTTCCTTGAAAGAAGCCTCGGTAAGCTGCTTGCCAGGAGCTGGCCAGGGCAGCCGGAGCTAAGACTAAGTAGGAGAGGGTAGCCCGAGGGTCGCGATGGACCCATTGGGCTAAAGGCCACGCCAGAGCTGCCAAAAGAAGTGCTGCCACAAAACCCAGGGTGATCATTAACTGCAGAGAAGCGCGCAGCACCCTAAGCCCCTGATAATACTCCTTGCGCGAGATGGCTTCCGCCACCAACTTCGAAATGGCGACATTAAAGCCTACGGAAGAAAAGGAGAGGAGGATGGCATAGGTAGCATAGGGATAGTTATAGATACCCACCCCTTCTTCGCCGAGGAGCCAGAGAATGGCGATTTTGGCGAACAGCCCCAACCCCTGAGAGATGAGGTTGGCAACAGAGAGGGTGACAGCACCCGAGAGGAAACCAGGCTCCTGGCTGCTTGTTGCCACCATTTTACCTCCAATTTAATTTTTGATGATAATACGCTCACCTTCTGGTATCCACTCTACATAGCAACCCAAGGCTTCCCCGAGAAAGCGCAGGGGTAACATCGTCCGCCCTGCTACGGTGGTAGGAATAGCTCCCACCTCTCGCTCTTCGCCGTTGACTAAAGCCTGGGGGTTATCCAGCCAGAGGATAAGCTCATGACCATTACACCAAACCGTGACTTGCCTTAGCTCATCATCCCAGGCGACACTCCCCCCCAGAGCTTCGACTAAAGCTCGCACCGGTAGCATTGTCCGCTCCTCCATAAGCATAGGAGTGGTGGCAAAGCCAGGGTCTACCTCCCTAAGGATACCCTCCACTAGCATTGCTGGGTTGCCAATTTGCAGCTCTAAAGTTTTGGGAAGCTCTTCCGGTAGAAAAAGCCCCAACAGCAATGCTATATCTTCCCTCTGTGAGGAGTGTTTGACCATAAGAGTGTAGTCCCCTGGGGGTAAGTCATGGATAATTTGTCCGTAGTTACCTACTTCCGGTTGGAGGTCGTTCTGCCAGAGAATTTGCTCTGAAGCATTGAGCAAGAGCAGCTGTAGCTCTTCCCCTATAGCTTCGGCGCTCTCCAAACGTAGAGCCAGAGAGTAAGCCTCCGAGAGTACATCCAGAGTTGGCGGCAAAGTGAAGGTGGTTTTAAGCTCCTCCTGAGGGAGAAGCAGTTCCTGGAACTCTCCCCAAGCCAGCTCCACGGGAACCGGGGGTAGTTCTTCTATAGGATGATCCTGAGGGATAAAGCGAGTAGCTAAGCGGTAATCGACATCCTGCCAAGCATCTTCTTTAGGGGTGACCAATAAACGGTATACCCCCGGGTAAACTACCAGCTCCTGGCTTTGGTGGAGCAGGGGATCCAGCTCCAGCCAGACCGGTTCACCTTCCTGGAAAAAAGCAACTTGCCAGAAGTGCCCATCGGCAGGGCGGTCCGCCTCCAGCTGGACAATAAGCAGCCCCTCTTCGGCGACAGTTAGAGCGAAGTAATCCCAGTCATCTTCCCGCTGGCTATTCCCCAAAAGGGTGCGGTTAAGCTCCAAAGGGGTAGCTGATAAAGGGGTATCGTTAAACTCTCTTTCTACCAGTATATCTCGCTCGGATTCATAATGCAGGGTTAAATTAAATGGTTGGTTAGTAAAGGTATCGCCAGCCGTAATGCGTAACTCGTAGTTGCCGGGAGGCAGGCGTAGGCGCGGTGAGCGGTTGCTAGCCGTATCTGCCGCAATCTCTCCGTTGTAGATGCGTTGCTGGATATCGCTTAAGCGTACCCGCCAGCCGGCATCACCTTCGGTGACGGTTACCGGACTAACTTCTATGACCAAAACCCCTTGGGTAGTAATAACCACCCGGTGCAAAAGGATCTGGGTGGCAGTGTGCAGCTGCTGCAGATGAGGGGTATTAACGGTTATATCTGAAGCTAAAACCCCTGGCGCAAATAGCCAAATAAACAAGATTAGCCAAGTCGAGGCGCAAAAAAAACGCCTGCACATATCATCACTTCCTAATTTGTACATACATGGGGGGCTTGACGCCTTCGGCATTATTATAACACATCTTCCTATCACTGCAAAGAAAAAAGGAAAGGTACCGTTTCATGCAGAATAGGAACGAAGGATAAGCAAACATCACAGGGAGGTTTTTTCATGGCTAACTTAAAGCCCCGCCGCATAACTCGGCGCGAATTGGTAGTCGAGAACTACCATGGCACCCTGGTCGCAGACCCCTACCGCTGGCTCGAAGACGACACCGCTCCTGAAGTCCAGGAGTGGATGCAGGAACAGCACGGCGATTTTGAGGAGTATATAAGCACCTTTCCCGTGCGCCAGGAGCTTAAGCAACGCTTCAACCAGCTGTGGCGCTTCGCCAAATGCAGCGCCCCTAACTTCGTGGAAGGGTACTATTATACCTGGCGTAACGATGGTTTGCAAAACCAAGCTATACTCTACCGAGCTCCTTCCCTGGAAGCTGAAGGGGAACTAGTCTTCGACCCCAACCCTTTGAGCAGCGATGGCACTGTGGCCATCAACAGCCGCGCTTTTTCTCCTAAAGGCAACTACTTTGCTTATGGTCTCTCCACCAGCGGCTCCGACTGGCAAATTATTCATGTCTTAGACCTTAAAACCAAACAGAACTTGCCCGATAGGCTGCAGCATATGAAGTTTACCGGTATGGCGTGGCTTCCCGATGAGAGTGGTTTTTACTATACCCGCTACCCCGACCCTCAAGCTACCGTCTTAGCCTCTGGCGCACGCTATGCTAAAATTTATCTGCACCTTCTAGGGGAAGACCAAAGCCAAGACCAGCTTATATACGAAGATCCGGAGCATCCCGACTGGGGCTTTTCCCTTTCCGTCGAAGACAGTAAAAAGTGGGCTTTCTTACGCATCAGCCGGGGGACTCTACGTTTAAACCAGCTTTTCTTTAAACCGTTAGCGAAGATGGATACCCCCTGGCTCCCCATCTCGGGGGATTTCTCCGGCGGCTTCAGTGTTATTGGCGTTAGCGAAGATACCGCCTATATCTACACCCAAAAAGATGCCCCCTTTGGCAAGCTTATGGCTTTAAAACTCAGCGCCAGCGGCGCTGGAGAGTGGCAGACGGTAATTCCTGAAGGGAAAGAAATGCTGGAGCAGGTTAAAATAATCAACAACCAGCTTATCTGCACCACCCTGCATCATGCCAGCCATGTGCTGACCATCCGCGAACTGGACGGCTCTCCAGTTCGGCAGATTCCCCTCCCTACTCTGGGTTCTGTGCGGGATGTGCAAGGTAAGCAAGATGGCCAAGAGTTCTTTGTCACCTTCAGCAGCTTCCTCTACCCGGATACTGTTCTCCGCTACGATTTTACCACCGAGCAACTTACCACTTGGTTTGAGCCGAAGGTCGACTTCCCCTTCGCCGACTATGAGACTGTGCAGGAATTTTACACCTCCCAAGATGGCACCCGGGTGCCGATCTTCATCACCCGGCGCAAAGGGCTGGTTCAAGACGGCAGCCACCCGGCGGTGCTCTATGGTTACGGCGGTTATAACAGCAGCCGCGTCCCTGGTTTCTCTGTGCCGGTTCTCGCCTGGCTGGAAAAGGGAGGCGTCCATGCGGAACCTGGCCTGCGAGGCGGTGCCGAGTATGGCGAAGCGTGGCACCGCGCCGGCATGCTGGAAAGCAAGCAAAACACCTTCGACGATTTTATCGCCGCCGGAGAGTATCTCATCGCCCAAAAGTATACCGTCAAGGAGAAGCTGGGGATTATGGGGCGCAGCAACGGAGGTTTGCTCACCGGTGCCTGTGTAACCCAACGTCCTGACCTTTTTGGAGCGGTTATCGTCTGGGTGCCGGTTCTGGATATGCTGCGTTACCATATCTTTACTTCAGGCCGCAACTGGATTGGGGAATATGGTTGTGCCGAAGACCCCGAGCAGTTCCCTTTTATGTATAAATATTCCCCTTTACATAATGTTAAGATGAATACCGTCTACCCTCCAACCTTGGTCATGACTGCCGACACCGATGATCGGGTAGTCCCCTGCCAGGCGCGTAAGTTTACCGCTACCATCCAGGCAGCCGATGGCGGGGAGAACCCTATTCTCATCCGGATCGAAAAAGCCGCCGGTCATGGTCAGGGCAAGCCTATCGGCAAGCTCATCGAAGAACAAACCGACCTGTATACCTTCTTCCTCGCCAACTTGTGCCAAGTTAAGTAGCCAAATATTAGCCAAATATTAGTCGAATCATAAAAATGAAGGGTGGAGGTTATCATGGCTTACCCCTTAGTGGTGCGTCGTATCAGTGAACTTGATCGCACTGCCATCAAAGCTTTTTTACAGGAACACTGGGGAGATTCTCGTATTATCACCTCCCGGAGCGACCACGAAGGGAGTGTTCTCCCCGGCTTCATCGTCTATTTAGACGATCTCATTGTCGGGTTACTTACTTACCATATCAGCGGAGATGCTTGTGAGTTGGTTACCATCAACTCCACTTTGACAGACCGGGGCATCGGCTCCAAACTGCTGCGCTCCCTGGAAGATGAAGTCGCCCAGGAGGGGTGCAAGCGCATTTGGGCTATCACCACCAACGCCAACTTGAGAGCTCTCCGCTTCTACCAGAAGCGTGGTTATGAACTAAAAGCCATATATGTAGATTCCATTATCGCTTTGCGCCTCAAAAAGCCCAATCTTCCCCTTATCGGTGAGGAGGGTATTTTCCTTCGCAGCGAAATCGAAGTGGAAAAAAAGTTATAACCCCTCTTGACATTCCCTGATATCTATGTATAATCCGGTTATAATTATATGCGATGAGCGGCAGTAGTAGCTACCCCTTGACTCCATGCCATAGCTAAGGCAAGCAGAGAGCTGTCGGAAAGGTGCGAGACAGTGGAGTAAGCGTAGTGAACTCAGCCAGGAGCAGGCTGCCAAACAGCCCGCCTCAGCCCCGATAAAGGCTTCAAGGTCAGTTGTTATCTATGGTTAGTATAGTAGTAACACCGACAAATTCGAGTGGTACCGCGATTCCCCCATCGCCTCGTGGCAATGGGGGAATTTTGTTATAAAGGAGTGACCCCAAAATGAGCCGCTATGGTGTCGCCACAGACCGCAAATGGCAAAAACGCTGGGAAGAGGAGCAGATTTACGCTTTTCGCCCGGAACGTGTCTCAGAGAAACTCTACTGCCTGGAGATGTTCTCCTACCCCAGTGCCGCCAACCTGCATTTAGGGCATTGGTGGAACTATGGTCTTACCGATTGTTGGGCGAGGATGCAGCGGATGCAGGGGAAAGAGGTCTTCCGTCCTATGGGCTTTGATGCCTTTGGTCTCCCGGCGGAAAATTATGCCATTCGCACCGGTATCCACCCCCGGGATTCCACTCTGGCAAGTATTGCCACCATGCAGGTGCAGCTGCGTCAAATTGGGGCTACCTACGATTGGCGCTACGAGCTTTCCACCTGTGATGCCAGCTATTACCGCTGGACGCAATGGCTTTTCTTACAGCTCTACAAGAATGGTTTGGCCTACCGCAAAGATGCCCCTGTTAATTGGTGCCCCTCCTGCCAAACAGTATTGGCGAACGAACAGGTGCACGACGGTGGCTGTGAACGCTGCCATACCCCGGTTACCAAACGCAACCTCACCCAATGGTTTTTCAAAATTACCGACTACGCCGAAGAGCTAGTGACCACTTTGGATGCTCTGGATTGGCCGGAAAAAACGAAAGCCATGCAAAAAAACTGGATCGGTCGCTCCGAAGGAGCTTTCATCGACTTTCCCTTAGCCGATCACCCTGGTTTTATCCGCAACTTTACTACCCGCGCCGACACCCTTTACGGCGCCACTTATCTGGTGCTGGCGCCAGAGCATCCTTTGGTACTCACCATTACCACTCCGACATACCGGGAGGCTGTGACGCAATATATTGCCAGCACCGCCCAGCAAAGCGAGCTGGACAGGGTCGCCAATGTTAAAGAAAAGACCGGAGTCTTCACGGGAGCTTACGCTTTGCACCCACTCACCCAAGAAAAAATACCTATCTGGATAGCTGATTATGTCCTGGCAACCTACGGCACGGGCTCAGTGATGGCTGTGCCAGGCCACGATATCCGCGACTTCGAGTTCGCCACTATTTACCACCTGCCCATTCCCCGAGTAATTAGCGCTGCCCACCCGGATACCCCTGATAATTTACCCTACATTGGTGACGGTATTTTAATCAACTCCGCATCTTTTAACGGGGAAAGCTCGGAGGAAGCCAAAATAACCGTTGTGGCTCGTCTGCAGGAGCTGGGCTTAGGCCAGGCGACGATCACTTACCGCCTCCGAGACTGGCTGGTCTCCCGTCAACGCTACTGGGGAGCGCCGGTGCCTATTATCCATTGTCCCCACTGCGGCTTAGTCCCCGTTCCGGAAGAGGATTTACCGGTAGAACTCCCTTACGATGTACAGTTTACCCCGGACGGGCAATCTCCCTTAGCCAAAAGCCCTGCCTTTATGGAAACCACCTGCCCCACCTGCGGTGCCGCTGCCCTGCGCGACCCTGACACTCTGGACACGTTTGTCGATTCCTCTTGGTACTTCCTGCGCTACCCCGACAACCGCAACCAGCAGGCCGCCTGGGATCCCGCCTGGATTAACCAGATGCTACCCGTCGACCGCTATGTGGGCGGACCGGAACATGCCTGTATGCACCTCCTCTACGCTCGCTTTATCACTAAAGCCCTGCGGGATATGGGCTACTTAAACTTCGGCGAACCTTTTACCTCCCTCTTTCATCAGGGGATCATTTTAGGTGTCGATGGGCAGCGGATGTCCAAATCTCGGGGTAACACTATTGCCCCCGACGGTTATGTGGAAAGATATGGCGCCGACGTTCTGCGCCTCTACTTAGCCTTTGCTTTCTCCTACAGCGACGGAGGTCCTTGGCCAGTGGATGCCGATAACAAGCCCAGCGATGAAGGGATACGTGGTATCTACCGCTTTGTGCAACGCCTGGAGCGCTGGATCGACCGCCTGTTGGAACTGGTGCCCGCACCCATCCCTGCCGGCACCCCTACCCCTCTGGCAAGTTTGAGACCAGCCGAACGGGAACTGAATTTCACCCTCCATCAGGGGATTAAGACTATCAGTCGCGACCTTCCTTTGTATCAGTTCAACACCTCTATTGCCCAAATAATGATCTTACTGACCTCCTTGTCCCGCTACGAACAGGAAAGCTCTGCTCCCAACCTCCCCTTCCTCGCCCAAGTCACCCAGGAGATGCTGCGCCTCTTAGCGCCCTTAGCCCCCCATCTCGCCGAAGAGCTTTGGGAGGAGCTGGGACACACCACCTCTATCCATAACGAAGCTTGGCCTACCTGGGAGGAAGCCGCTCTGGTCTTAGACGAAGTGGAGTACGGGGTGCAGATTAACGGGCGTATCCGCGCCAAGTTGATGCAGCCCCGGGACGCCAGCCAGGAAGATATTCGCTTAGCCGCTCTGGCTCTCCCCAGTTTAGCCGCGGAGCTGGCCGAAGGCACTGTCGCCAAGGTGGTGGTCGTCCCCGGACGCCTGGTGAATATAGTTATCACCTAAAACAGAGCATTGGATTCTAGTCCATTGAACCAATTTTCCCGCTCTGCTAGATGGGGGCTACCCGCCCCCAAACCCCGGGTCGCTACGGCAGGCAAAGCCTGCCTGCGCTTACTGGAACTGCGTTCCAGAGCCACGGTTCCCGTGGCGGAGTAGAAGCCCATTTCTATCATGCCATGGGTGAACCAATTCATCGGCTTCTACTCAAGGGAACTTTTTTTCATACCCCTTCGTCTATATGGGTGTGAGGCGAGCAAAGATGCTTGCACACTAATAAAGATAAGAGAGGGTAAAAAAATGAGTAAGTTTCTAGGTTTGGTCATGGTTTTGTTAATGGTTTTCGGTACGGTTACCTCTGCTGCTGAGCTTCCGGTGACGGAAAAAACAGATCGCTTCGATGTCATAGAAACAGATAGTGGATTGAGCCTCATCAGCCAGGACGGCGAGCTGGTCATCCATATTAGCGATAAAACCGCCATCCACTTTGAAGATGGTCTCGCAGCCGCAGAACTTATGGTCGAAGGTCAAACCTTGGCAGAGCTCCTCAACGGCCGAAAGCTCACTGTACGCTACACCATCACGACCCGCAGCCTTCCCCCCCAAACTACCCCGTCGGAAGTGATTATCCACTACGAGACCCCGGTAGCACCGATTTATCAGTTTACTCCTGGTGAACTGGATGCTCTCCTCGCTTCCACTTCCTCAGAAGAAAAAATCGACGCTCCTGTAGCTATTGCCCCCCCCATCTACACCTTCTCTCCGGAAGAGATTGTCGCCTTATTCCCGCTGAATGGCGAAATCGTCGTCGGTGACACCATTATTACTGCTCCCCTGCCCTACTACAACAACGGCGTGGTCATGGTCCCCCTGAGAGCTGTAGCCGAAGCCTTAGGCTTTACCGTCGCCTGGGAGCACGAAACCCAGAGCCTACGTCTGGGCGTAGCCATTAACTTACGGATAGGCGCCGATTACTACACTGTTGGCAGAATGGCTCCTATCGAGTTAGGCACTACACCGGAACTTTGCGAAGATGGCAACACCTTTGTTCCCCTCTCCTTCTTCCAAAAGGTTATCTCCGGTTACCAGACCTACGTCTTTGAAGGGCAAGTAGTCATCACTGCTGCTAACGATATGAGGTAGTCTAAAAGACAAATTGCCAAGCTACATAACGAAAATGCCGCAGTCGGACTTTACTCCGGCGGCGGCATTTAATGTTAGCAAAGCTAAGGGCGTGAAGCCGGAT
>WREE01000032.1 GCA_009779515.1 Symbiobacteriaceae bacterium | reverse complement strand
CTTACCTTAAAGGGATAAAAGTAACCGCTTTTTGGCGACCTGCGCGTCAAAAAGCAAACTTAATTACAAGAACAGACCTTGATTCGCCGAAGAGCGCACTCTGAAGGCGAGAGGGTGAAGACTTTGTCTTCAGCCTCAGCCCAGCCATAGGGCTGGGCTTGCAGACTGTAGAAAAACCGGAGGCAAGGAGTTGCTCTTCTTAACGTCAAATATAAAAGGCGGAGGGTGAATGCCTCCGGGAAAATGATCTTTAACCAGAGCAAAACCTCGTTGGGAGTCGGTAAGCTTGGTGGCATAACTTCAGAATGGGGAGCCGTAAACCTGTTGTTCGGTCATATCTAAACCTGTAATGGAGGTGCTTCGCCTTATGGAACATACTAAACTTCAGCAGCGTATCGAAAAGCTGTTGCTGGCAGCGGTAAAATACCCCTCTTTTACTAATGCTAACGAAAACTGCATGGAAGATTTCTTCGCTGCCTGGGTTAGCACTACTCCCTATTTTACCCACCAGCCGGCTAACTTTGGCTTTTACCCTATCCCGGAGGATCATCTTCAGCGGCGGGTGTTCTGGTGCCTGCTCCAAGGAAAGTCCGCTCAGACCGTGGTGCTGGTTAACCATCACGATGTGGTGGATACCAAAGATTTTGGCAACTTGGAACCTTTAGCCTTAGAGCCACACTTGATTACTGCGGCTTACTGCCGAGGGGAGCGAGAGCTGGCACCGGAAATAGCTGCCGAGGCCGCCAGCGGGGAGTGGCTCTTTGGGCGTGGCGTCGGGGATATGAAGGGGGGTATTGCCCTCCAACTAGCCCTGCTGGAAGGGTATATGGAGGAGCCAGATTTCCCGGGGAATATAGTTTTTATATCGGTGCCCGATGAGGAGAACCTCTCGGCGGGGATGATGGGGGCAGTGCGACTCCTGAAGGAGCTGCAGGAGAAGCACGGTTTGGAGTATACTTTAATGCTTAACTGTGAGCCTCATACTCGCTTGCAAGAGGAGGCGCCGGTGGTTTCTATCGGTTCCATTGGCAAGCTCTTGCCGGTTTTTTATGTGCGGGGCAAGCTGGTGCATGTCGCTCATGTCTACGAAGGCTTAAACCCTCTGAATATTTTGGGAGATATTATTCACCGCAGCGAACTGAACCCCGACTTTATCGAAAGGGTAGGGAACACTGTCTCCCCACCTCCTACTTATTTAGCTGCCAGGGATAGCAAGGTCATCTACGATGTCTCCCTCCCTTTGGCAGCCATGGCTTGCTTTTCGGTGCTTACCCTGAAGCAAACCCCGGCGGAGGTGCTGCAAAAGCTCAAAGATATTGCCTACGCCGCCTTCGATGCCGTAGTAGCCGACGCTAACTACTCCTACCGCAGGTTCTGTCGCCTGGCAGGAGTGAAGTACAACCACCTCCCCTGGCAAAGCCGTGTGCTCTTCTTTGATGAGCTTTATGCCGAGGCTCTGCGAGATGCCGGGGACACCTTTGTGGCAGCTTATGAGGAGACGCTGCGGTTTTTAGTAGAGCGTATAGAGATTTCGGCCATCGACTGTGTTTCTTCCTTAATTGAAACCACCCTGCTTCACGTGAAAGATGCTTCACCGGTAGTGGTCATCGCTTTGTCGCCGCCCTACTATCCTGGGGTACATAATTCGGCTCTGCAGGGTCAAGCCGCGGAGAAGGTTGCCCAAGTGCTGCAGGATGTTGCCGCGTTGGCGGCGACGCTCTATTCCGAACCGCTGCTGGTGGAAGATTACTTTGTCGCTATCTCCGACCTCAGTTATGCCATGTTCACCGCTGGCGCCGAGGATGTGGCGTTAATCGGCCAAAATATGCCCGGTTGGGGGGAGATTTACCATATCCCTTTGGATCTCGTTCGGGAGCTATCTATGCCGGTGGCGAACATTGGTCCCTGGGGGAAAGACTTGCATAAATATTCCGAACGGGTCTACTTGCCGGATCTCTACTACCGCACTCCTGTTTTAGTCGATTATGCTATAAGGCGTATTTTGGAGAGATAGCCACCTTTAAGGCTATAATCCGCCCCCAGGCGCCGTATACTGCTCCAAAGCTGCGCTTACCGCTTCAAATTCGCCGTGGAGAAGCTGCTGAGAGATGGTTTGCAGGAGCTTTTCTACCCCCTCAGACCAGGCTCTTTGGTGTAGCTCCGCTATGGCCAAATCGGCCTGGCGTTTGTTGTACTCCTGGCAGGCCTGGATAATAATCTGGAAGGTCGCCAGTAAATACTCTCTGTCCGCCCCATCCTCCTCGCCAGCTACTTCCTTAGTTTCGGGTTGGAGTTGGCTTACCAGTTCCCGAAGGGCACTGACGAAAGCCGGGGTCTCAGCCGCGAGGATACCTACTTTGCCCTCCCGCCCAGCCATCTCCAGGCGGGCAGCTTCCCCTGAGAGCTCTTGCTGCCCGATCACTCCCAGGGCGCTTTTAATGCCGTGGATACTAACCAGATAAGAGCGGAACTCTTCTGGATCTTCGTAGGCCTCATCACAGGTGAATTTTGCCAATACTTCCAAGGTTCGACTGGCATCCCGTAAAAATATGGGAATGAAACGAGGGTTTATGGCGGCGGAAACCGTTGTTGCTTTTTCAGCAGAGTGCTTGAGAGCGGCAGTGCCGCGAGCTTCCTGCAAGGTAGCGGCGCTTTGTTTATCGCGAATTAGCTTATTCAAAACGGCGTTTAGGGCGCGAACATCAATAGGCTTGGAGATAAAGTCGTCAAAGCCGTTGGCTAAAAAGAGGTCGGCTTGCCCGGCAACAGCGTTAGCCGTTAGAGCCACGATGGAACGCTGGTAGCCCAACTCCCGCATGATCTTGGTGGCTTCTAAGCCATCCATCCCCGGCATCATGTGGTCCATAAAAATAACATCGTACTCTTTGCCGGCGTGGATAAACTCAATAGCCTCATAACCACTAGCAGCAACTTCTATTTTTAAGCCGTAGGGTGCCAGAAGCCCCCTGGCTACATAGATATTCGTCTCCACATCGTCGACAATGAGCACCGAACCGTAAGGCATAGGCTCCCGGTTGATTTGCACCCGCTTGAGTTGGTTCCAGTTGTTGCTGCGGAAGAGGCGCAGGTTATCCACCATATCCTTGCCTAAAGGGGTTGCCGTGGCGACGCGCCCCTGGGGAAGACGCACAGTGAAGGTACTGCCTACACCCAGCTCGCTGATCACCGCGATTTCACCGTTCATCAAGCTCACCAGGTTTCGGGTGATGCTCATTCCCAGGCCGGTCCCTTCCGTGGAGCGGTTGGCTTCCATATTGAAGCGGGCATACTCGTCGAAGAGGCGGCTAATTTGCTCTTTGGTCATACCCTGACAGGTGTCGCTAACCTTAAAGACTAAGGTTATTTCCTCCTTCTTGGCTGTATCCTCCACGGCAAAGGAGAGGGCTACAGTGCCGGCTTGGGTATACTTAAAGGCGTTGGAGAGCAGGTTGTTGAGGATCTGTTTAATACGCAGGGGGTCTCCTGCCATCTGGTTAGGCACATTTTCTGCCACGTTAAGCTCGAACTCAATATGCTTGCTGCCCATACGCATAATATTCAGGTGAGCGGTATCGCTAACCAGGCTGGCTATGTCGTAATTATCTAACATTAGCTCCAGCTTACCGGCTTCAATTTTGGAAAGGTCGAGAATATCGTTGATAATTCCCAGGAGCAGGTCACCGGAGGCGTAGATTTTATTCAAGGCATCCCGAGTAGGGGCATCTAACTCTTCGTTTTGTAGTTGGATTTCGGCAATGCCGATGATAGCATTCATAGGGGTGCGAATTTCGTGGCTCATGGTGCTTAAAAAGGAGCTTTTGGCGCGGTTAGCCGCCTCTGCTTCCTGGCGCTGGGTTTCGATCTCCTGGATAAGGTTCTTGGTTTCGGTTATATCCATGATGGCGCCAGCTACCCGGATAGGGTTACCCAGGTCATCGCGAAAGGTTTCAGCAGCGGAGTGGAAGAAGCCATATTCGCCGTTTTTCCTCTTGGCTCGGTATTCGATATCGAAGGGGGTTTGCCCGGTACGATCCAGGATATGATCCCGCAATGCGTTGTGGGTAGCTTCAAGGTCCTCAGGGTGCAAGAGCCCTTCAAAAGTACTAACCGTGTTGGGGAACTCTTCTTCGTTATCAAAACCGAGGAGGCGTCGGAAACGGTCAGACCAGACAATGGCATTAGTTGATCCCACCGGGTCATCGGCGTTAATTTCCATATCCCAGAGTCCTATATGGGTAGCTTCCAGCACCAAGTTCAACTTGGCAAGCTGGATTTTATATTGCTCCCGGGTATGGATGAGCTCCAACTCCCGCTGGTGGATTTCGGTTAGGTCGTGGATATAGCAGACGATGGCGAAGCTATTTTCGTAAGGTATTTTGCGAAACTCTACCCCCACAGTTCGCTCTTCTCCCTGTAGGATAACCCTGCCTTCCAGCTTGATATACCCGTCTCGAGCGGCAGTATTAAGACTTTGGGACAGGGAGATAGAGAGTTCGCCGTCGGGCTGATAGATGGGAATACTGTCGGTGATGGTTTGCACCACCTCAGCCAGCAACACCTCTTTGGAAGGAAACTCCAGGAAGCTGACGGCTGCCGGATTGCAGTCGATAGCCTGGAAGGCGTCATTAAAAAGAATATTTATTTGCGGGTTCGATTCAAACATCGCCGAAGTGGTTTGTTGCGCCATCTCCAGGGCAAAGACAGCGGAGTTGGCCTTATCCAGAGCGACCTCCAGCTCCCTTTGGATTTGCGCCAGTTCGGAGATATCTTCTATTTTGGCCATGAAGCCGGCTGCTTCTCCCCGCGCGTCGAAGATAGGGGTGGTCGTCACATGCATAACCTTGCCATGGGCATCGAAAGACCAGTCTTGGGGTCCAAAGGTCACGGTGCGCTTCAAATTCTCGAGAATATAGCCATACTCAACACCATTTAAGCTTTGGTAAAGGTTCTGCCCTACCTGGAAAACCTCGCGATCTACCAGGTGGGGCACCAGAGAGCCGTCGAAAATGGTGACGACAAAGTCTTTGTCGGCGCTGCAAATAGCCCCGGGGTAGTTAGCTACCACCGCTTGCAGACGGGCAGCGGTATCGCTAATCTGACGGTTTTGCGCGTTACGGTTGATGGCATTAACCAACATTAACGCCGCCGAGTTGAGAATGCCTATTTCGTCCTCGGCGAAGTAGCGCTCTTTAACATAATCATCGACGCAGAAAACGCCCCAGAACTCGTCTTTATAATAGAGGGGAATGGTTATGGTGGAGGTGAAGCCGTAATGGGCAAGAAACTCCCGGTCTTCCGGCGCTAGGGTGGAGACAGGACCGTTAATATTTTCGCCTTCGGCAAAAAGCTGCAGCCACCGTTGGCTGTAAGGTAAAGCTGTCCCTAAAGATAAGTGGGGAGCAGCCTCTCCTTCTTCGGAGAGCCATTTGTGCTTTAAGACGAAATGGAGCTCATCGTCTCGTGGCTCGTTGCCCCAAATCTGGACACAGTCTGCCTCTAAACATCTGCCTATGAGCTCCATACCTTCCAGGAGGGAGCTTTCAAAGTTCTCTTCCTGGGCAGAAGAGAGCAGGATAATCGCTAGGGTATTGATGACCTTTAGCAGCTGATCTTGCTTGGCAAGGTCCTCTAGCAGCTTTTCGATTTCCCGGGCGCTGTGGGAGGGAGAGCTTGCGTCCATAAAATTACCTCCATAAACCGGTTTTTCTACAGTCTGATCTTACGGTTGAACTATTAAAGCTAAAACCGTGCCAGTTGCCACGGCAAGCAGGAACAAGATGCGCCTGGGAAGTTAGCGCCAACGGCGGTATAGTTCGGCGACTACGGCTTCAATAGGGGCTTTACCGGTTTCGATATCGACTAAACCAGGTTGTTCTGCCAGCTCCCCCAGGAGTAGGCGCATGTTACGAGGGTCGCTGTTCACTTCATAAAGATGAGCGAAGCCATCGCTCCTGAGCCAGGTAGCCCTCTCTAGCTCAGGAGCTACCTGGCTATCGGTAGTGACGGTTATATGGCGGCGGATGGTAGTGAGTTTACGCAAAGCATCGAAGGTGCCGTCGAAGGCCAGCTCTCCGTGGGAGAGGAGCAACAGGCGCCCGGCCATCTCCTCCAGATCGTCCATGTCGTGGCTGGTGATGAGGACGGTAACTCCTTTCTCCCGGTTGAGCTGCTTAAGGTAGTCGATCATACGCCGCTTGGCGAGGACATCCAAACCTAAAGTAGGCTCATCTAAAATAATTAGCTTAGGGCTGTGGAGGAGGAGCAGGGCTAAATCGGCGCGCATCCTTTGCCCTAAAGAGAGCTCCCTAGCGAAGGTGTTCAATAGAGGCTTAAGTTCCAGCATCTCCAGAGCTTGCTCCAAGTTGTGCTGGTAGGTGGCTTCGGGGATATCCCAGATCACCTTTTTCCAGGCAAAACTACTTTGGATAGGGAGATCCCACCACAGTTCGGTGCGGTTGCCAAAGAGGACGCCCAGCTCTCGCATGAGAGGGATCCTCTGTTGTAGGGGGTCGTAGCCTAAAACTTCCACTTTGCCGGTTTCGGGGTGTAACATACCGGCGAGAATTTTTAGGGTAGTGCTTTTACCGGCTCCGTTAGCACCGGCATAAGCCACAAACTCCCCCTGGCGCACTTGGAAGCTAACCTGGTTTAAGGCAACCACCACACGCTGCTCGGGGCGGAGGAGGTTTTTCAAGGTGTTGCTTACCTGTCCGGAGCGTTGCCATTGTAAATAGCGTTTCGTGACCTGCTCTAAATTAACGGCGATGTCCGATGGCGGAGTAGCGGTTGATGCCGATGCTGGCATAGTGACGTAGTCCTTTCTTAAAGAGGGTAAGGGTGATAAGCCAGAGGGTTGCAGCAAAGGCTAAAGGGAACCAACCGGGGAGCCCCAGGGGAGCCTTGCCTAGAAGCGCCAGGCAGGGAAACCAACCGAGCAACCCTACCGGTAATACCGAGCATAGGGTTATTTGCAGCCCCAGGGGCATGCCCGAGAGGGGAAAAATTTTTAGGGCATCGGCTACTCCAAAGACGCGGGAAGATATCTCCTCGCAAGCCACGGGGGCATAAAAGGCAGAAGTAGCAAAGAGATAAGAGGCGCCTATCACCGTAACTACACTTAAGACCAGGCTGCCGGTTAAGCTTAGCCACCACCAACCGTGAGGTTGCAACTCCAGGCGCAGGAGGGAGTAGCGCAGAAGAATAAAGCCGGAGATGAGAGTACCGTTACCGGAAAAAGGAATAAATCCCTCGGTGAGAAGCTGCAGAGGGAGGGGGAGAGGCAGCAGCAGCATATGCTCCAGCTGTCCGCGACCGATACGGCGACTGATATAGCTGACGTTACAGTTGCGCAGGAAGATTTCCTGGATACCGCTCATCGCCATAAGGTAGCTGAGCATAAAGAGGACTTCACTGTCGTTCATGCCGCCAAAGTTTTGAAAGCGCAGTGCCAGGAGAAAGACGCCAGAAATAGCCGCTATATTGCTCAGGAGGTCGCCTAGAATACAGATGAGGCAGTGCTTGGTATCCCGTAGAAACCATGCCAAGTCCATGCGGGCATATAACCCCAGTAAGCTAAAAACGCGCTTAACCTCCATAGGACATCATCTCTTCTCGGGAAGCATTATAGAAAAGGTATAACAGAGGCCAGAGGATAACGCACCACAGTAGCTGACTAAGGATGAGCTGCCAGGGGATAGGGCTGCCGATGGCAATGGCTAAGGGCGCCCCTGCCAGAGCGCCAAAAGGCGAGAACTGCAACCAGTTGCCAATACCGTAGGGAAGAGCCGCGAAGGGGATAAGAGCGCCGGAAAAGATGGCGACGACAGCTCCCCGGATAACAGTGACTACCCAGGAAATGCGCTGCATACGGATGATCAGGCAGGCGAAGAGGAGGTCGATGGCAAAGCCAACCATCATGCAGAGGAGGAGGCTGGGGAGGAAGAGCCAACTTACGGGCAGGATACGGATTGGCCAGAGAGGGGCGCTGAGAGCGAGGGGGAGGGAGAAGAGGAGGAGGTTAGGGATCCAGCCGCCTATAGTGAGAGCGAGGAGCTGAGAGAGAACTCCCAGGGGGCGCTGGTATAAGGAGAGGAAAAGTCCTTCGTAGAGCCACTGGGAAGCAGGGGTAGCAATAACCAGGAGATCGTAGAGGATTTCGCTTAAGAGGGTATAGCTCATCATCTGGGAGAGGCTTAGGTCGATCTCCTGTCCGGCACCTGAAGCAAAGAGGGTGCGCCAGAGGTAGAGCAAAGTTACTAAAGAGATCACCCTAAGAGCGATGTCCGGCAGCAGGTAGATGATGCCGCCTCGCAGCTTCTCCGAGGCTTTAAGAGAAGCGGTAGCGTATAGTTTAAGCATTATGGCTGCTCCTTAAATACGGGGAGTCGATAGCTGCTATTTAACCGGAAGCGGCGACGGTGCAGGCCGATTAGGTGAGCAGAGAGGTTGGGGATAGGCCTTAGGAGGTTTACAAAGCTTTAAGGCGCCGCTCCCGATAGCTCAAAGCCAGATAGCCCAGAGCTGCTGCCAGGGTTGTTCCCAGGCCCAGTTTTAATCCGGCATTGTGGTAGGTAAAGTGTATGGTCTGTTCTCCGGCGGCTAAGGGGATAGCCGCCATAGCGCCTCCCAGGAGGGTTATCTCCGCTGGCTTGCCGTCTATATATGCCGACCACCCTTCTTCGTAGGGGAGAGAGGTGTAAAGCCAGCCAGCTTGGGGGCTGGTGATAGTGCCACGGAAGGAAGTGTCACCGAAGTGCTCCAAGGTGCAAGGATACCCGGCGAGCAAGGCATACCCTTCGTTAAATAGCATTTCATCAAAGCGTGCCACGTAGACACGGATATTGCCGTAGGGGGAAGTAAGAGGAGCTGTTAAGGTAAGGGTATCGCCGGTATTTAGCCAGCCACAACTGAAGATATTGGCGCGCCGGTTTTCGATGGAGCGCATACTACTGTTATTCAACAGCACCTCCAGGTTGCTGCCATAATCTATTTTAGCGAAAGCGTAGTAATAGCCGCTTTGGGCAATTTCGTAGTGCCATTTAAGGTTGCCTTCACTGACCCCTTCGTGGCGGTAGTAGTAGTAATCCCCCAAGTCACGTCGGGTGACGGCATAGTTGCTGTGGCTGGCATAGAGGATATCCTGGAGGGTGAAAAGGTTACCGCTCAGACCGGTGGCTAAAGAAAAAAGCTGGTTTTGTGCCTGGAGGGGGTTGAAGTTGTCAGGGGTAAACTCTTGCGCTTCCTGGGGTAGCCAGAAGGCGAAAGGAAGATGGTAGCGGTTTTCCAGGAGGAGAGAATAACCTGACTGGGCAGTTACCTCCCAGCTATGGGTATCGTAGTAGCTGCCGTCGCGGCTGATAAGGTAGCGCAGCCCCAGGAAAGCGTTAGTTAGGGGGGAGGTTTCGCTAAAGTAGTAGCGACTGGCAGCATCCCAGGCTGGAACTCCCATACCTTCCATAAAACGGGTGGTTTTAACATTGGCGGTGGAGGAGAAAAAGGTGATGCCCTCGTAGCCATAAATAGTGGGGTCGTTGTGGGTATACCATTTGGTAAAATCGGTGCGATAAAATTGTTCCCCAGGCTCTTCGCGCTGGGCGAGCAGCTCCTGAATAGGGTCGTAAAGCCAGAGGTAGGTCTCCCGGGAGGTAGTACCTACGGAGGTTACCCCCACAATGGTACTGGCAGTGTGCTCTACAAGGACTACGATAAGTAGCATCAGGGAACCATACCTTCCCAGGCGAGACCAGGAGCGCTGGCGTCCTAAGAGAAGAAGCAGGTACACCATGCCCAAAGCTATCCCCAGGTATAAAGCGTAATCTGGCTGGGAGCCAAAGGCAGCTGAAGCTAAAGGAATTAAGGCGCCACCTCCCAGGGCTAGCAGCTCCGGGGCACCGAAGCGCTCCAGGGAGGTCAAAGCTCGGTAAGCCATGGTGACTAAAGTGAAAGGAATAAGGAAGGAGAGGCGGTAGGGGAGCTGGTTAGGGACATGGAAGCCGTGCCAGATGAAGCTGAGCATGTTCAGGTTGCAGCTAAGCAGCAGAAGAGCTACTAAAGCGGTGTGGGCAAGGCGCTCACGCCAGGAGAGGCGGGAAGTTACCAAGTAGAGAGCGGTGAGCATCAGAGTGAGCCAACCGCAGTAGATATTGGGTAGTCCTTCAATACTGGTGGGTATGAGAAAAGGGAGAAAATTGCCCATAATAGCGGTAAAGCTTTCAAAAAAGGAAGCAGAAGTGGGGAAGCGGGTGGCAGCGCTATAGGCGTTTTGCAAAGCGTGGTAGGCAGGAAGGGTAATAAAGGCGGTTAGCCCTAAGGCTACCCCTGAGCTGAGGGCAATTAGGCCAAAGCGCCGGCAGATGTCGCGCCAGGAGAGAGCTAAGGAGAGGCAATAAACTCCAAAAAGGAGCGCCACATAGATACAGACAATATAGCCGATGTAGAAGTTACTGATAACGCCTACGGCTAAAGCGCCAATATAAAGGGTGCAGCGCCCTTGACGCATCAATTGGTGCAACCCTAAAGCTATGAGAGGAAGGAGAGCCACCGTGTCCATCCACATGATATTCCAGTAGTAGCCTAAGGTGAAAGCAGACAAAGCATAGGCGGTGGAGAGGGATAGCCAGGCTACCGGCGGCGGAATCCCCCCAGGGATGGGAGTTACCGGCCAGGCGTGGCGCAGGTAAAGAGCACAAAAAAAGCCGGCCAAGCCGATTTTAAGCAGCAGCAGTAAAGTAATAACCTCTCTGAGCCAGGCAAGGGGGAAGAGAGCTATAAGCAGGTTTAAAGGGGAAGCCAGGTAGTAGGCGATGAGTGCCAGGTAGTTAAAGCCTAAGCCGGAAGACCATGACCAAAGCAAAGAAGCACCCTCGCGCAGGCGGTGCCAATACTCCCTCAGGAAAGGGTAATACTGCTGCCATAAGTCGGTAACCATAATTTGGCGTTTGGCAAAAGGAAAAATGCCATTTACTGCAAAGGCTAAAGCCATGAGGAGGAACGGGGTGGCAAAAGCCCAAGCCAGGTAGAAGTTAGCGGAGCGGGTGGCTAAGAGGTCGGGGGGGGGAAGGTTTAGCTCCGGCGCCTCTTCAGGGAGAGTTACGGTATTGTTCACAACAGGGAGAACACCTCCGTCGGTTTTGTTTGCAGAAGGTGAGCCAGGCGTGCTATAATTACACCAGCTCGAAGCAGGAGAGGATGTTATGTCAACCCTTACGATGGTTATACCTTGTTATAACGAAGAGGCTTCGTTGGCAAAGCTGTATGCGGAAATAACCAGAGTGAGTCAGCTACTGCTGGATGAGCATGGCTTATCTTGCCGTTTTTTACTGGTGAATGACGGTTCCCGTGACAGCACCTTGGCGATAATTAAAGCTCTTAGGGAGAGAGATCCTCGTCTGGATTATCTCTCTTTTTCACGAAATTTTGGCAAAGAGGCGGCTATTTATGCCGGTTTACAGCACAGCCAGGGTGACTTTGTCGCCGTCCTCGATGCCGACCTGCAGCATCCCCCGGTTATGCTTCTGGAGATGTTTGCCGCCATAGCTAACGAAGGCTACGACTATGTAGCTGCTAGGCGCACCTCTCGCCGGGGGGAAGCTCCTCTGCGCTCCTTCTTTGCCCGGAGCTTTTACCGTTTAATGAACAGCGTTTCGCCAACAAAACTGGTGGATGGGGCTACCGATTTTGCTCTATTTACCCGCCAAGTGGCTCTGGCTATCCTGGCACTGCCGGAGTATAACCGTTTTGCCAAAGGGCTTTACGCCTGGGTAGGCTATAAAACTAAATGGCTACCCTACGAGAATGTCGAACGGGTGGCGGGTAGCAGCAAATGGTCTTTTGTGGGGTTGTTCCACTACTCTTTGCAAGGGATTTTGGGTTATACCACTGCGCCCTTAGCCCTACCCCTCTATTTGGGCGGGGGGTTGCTGCTGGTAGCCTTAGGGGCCTTGCTTTATTTGCTTGGGGTAGGGCCGAGTGCCGCTGGGGAGCGTCCCTTTTTAATCGTACTTATTTGTGGTTGTAGCGGGATGGTTTGTCTCTCACTGGGTATTGTCGCCCTGTACTTAGGTAAAATGTACTGGGAAATTAAGGGTCGTCCCGTTTATATTATCCAGGAAATGAGTATGGAATAACCTTTACTTCGTTGCCCTACCTGTTTATTCCTGCCAAAATCGTTACTAAAACCCCGGTACCTCCTTATCTTTCGGAAGTACCGGGGCTGGGGAAACCAAGGGGAGAGCTCCGGAGGTAGGATAAACTTTACTTGGAAGAAATAACTACCTCGTCTAGCAAAACGTGGGGGAAGAGATGATTCCATGCGGGCTTGGCTACCTGGGAACAATCGATAAAGTGTTGGCGCAGATGCTCAAAGGCGTTAATCGTAAACATACAATCTTTAACCCGACCGACAATCTTGCCTTTTTCAATTTTCAGCCCTAAGGCTACCGTTCCTGAGACAATACCGGCATAAGGGTTACCCGACCAGGAACCCATGGTGTCATAGATAAGCATACCGTACTCGACGGAGCTAATAAGTTCCTCTAAGGTTTTGCTACCTGTAGCCAGCTGCAGGTGATGATACATAGGTGCGCTGCCGCCGCTGGCGTTGCCGGTACTCTCTTTGCCTAAGAGGGCGCCGGTTTTGCGGTCGAGAATTAGACCTACCGGAGAGCCATTTTGGACTAGAATGTTGCGTCTGGTGGGGGTACCTTCACTGTCGAAGGGGACGGAAAAGACAGAGCGCTCCAGGGAGCCGTCATCCACCAGGTTGAAGCGGGGATCCAGAAGTTCCTGCCCTAGCTTATCGGCCCAGGGGGAGAGCTGCCTGGCTACTGACATACCGTTTACGCAAGCTAGCACCGGATTGATAATACTGCCCACTTCACCAGGGGCAAAGATAACCGGGTAAGAGCCGGGAATAAAATCTACTACCTCTTTGGAGTAGTTCAGAAGATCAGCTAGTTCATCTTTTATCTCCTGAAAGTTCAACTTCGGTCCTGAGTTAAGCACCGCATGGGAAAGATCTACTTTGTCGTCCCCTTGAACCAGCTCTAAACCGGCATAACCACCCCAAACCGTTTTGCGGTAGCTGTGGTTAAAGCCCAGGCTGGTTTCAAGAGTTAGCTCGGTTTTGGTAGATTGTATGCCTGCCGAGACCGACAAACGAGAATCCAAGGCGCGCAAGTCGGCGACTAAAGCGCTGAGCTGTTCAATAACCTGCTGGGAGGTAAGATCGTCGGGGTCTTCCAGATGAAGCTCTTTAATTGGGCTGTCGCCAACGAAAGGGATAGTATGGGCGGAGCCGTAAGGCAAGGCGGCAATGGCTTGCTGCAAAAGTGCCAGACTGCTGTGGGGTTTGCTGCTAACGGCAATGCTTAGCTTACCTTGGTGTTGCAGACGCAAGGTTTCGTTTAAGCGGTCGGCGCTTTCAATACTTTCAAAGGAGTTACCGCGGAAAGCGGTAGTTTTACTTTGGTTGCGGACACGGCTGAGCTCGTAACTGGCGCCCCAGGGGAGATGCTCTCGTAGGCTCACTCTTTCACACCTCCCAGGATGACGTTTTGAATACGGATGTGGGGGCAAACGCCGCCGGTAGGCAGAGGAGACTGGCTACCTTTGCCGCAACCACCGGCTCCACCGCCAAAGGGACCTAGGTCGTTACCCACCATATCGATATTCTCTAAGGTAGTAAAGACATTGCCCATCAGCTTAACATCCCGCACCAGCTCCGCCAGTTTGCCATCTCGGATCATGTAGGCATAGTGAGCGGCAAAGTTGAACATCTCACCATTGGTCTGACCGCCCCCGGAACCGATAGCATAAACTCCCAGCTTGACATCTTTCAGCATATCTTCGAAGCTGCTCTCGCCTATGCCGATGCAGGTATTGCGCATTCTGACAATGGGAGGAAAGATATAGTTAATAGCTCTGGCGCTACCTGTCAGTACGGTGCCTTCTTCTGCCAGTTTGGCTGCGCTCCAGCGGTTGTGCAGGCGTCCCACTAACACCCCTTCTTTAACTAGGTCGGCGCGCTTACAGGCGACACCTTCATCATCGTAGATTAAGCCGCCGCGAACATGCATAAATTCACCGGTTTCATAAATATCCAGGATAGGTTTGCCCAGGACGCGTCCTAAGCTCATGGCTTTGAGAAAACCAGGGCTCTTGGCCAGATCGTCGGCTTCGCTGAGGTGCCCAAAAGCTTCGTGGACAAAGAGACCGGTGTGGGCAGGATCGCAAATTACGGTATAAACTCCGGCTTTCATGGGGGGAGCATCTAAAAGATTTTGCGTTAGTTCGCACATTTCTTTAATTTGCTGGTCTAAGTTCAACATGTGGTCTAAACCTTGGGAGGAGCCGGTAGCTACACTGGGGCTCACCGAAACATCCCCTTTGCGGCCGTGGGCGGTTACAGAAGCTGCGGTGTCGACTTTTTCCTGACGGATGGCGGTTCCTTCCGAGTTAACAAACCAGACGGTGGTGCAGCGCTCCTGGAAAAAGACCGAACAGGAGGGGATATTAGGGTAGGAGAGAACCAGTTGCTGGTAATGCCCTAAAATACGCACCTTTTCGTCTAAGGAAACCGCTTCGGGATGCAAAGTCCAGTTGGGACAGACATCTTCCACTACTACCGGCACTTCAGCCAGCTGGCTTTGCTCTTGCACCAAAGCCCCTGCCGCCTTCGCTTGATCACAGGCTAGGCGCAAATTGGCTTCTAAATCGTCCAGGTCGTTAAAGGTAGCAAACCCCCAGCCACCGTGATACAGCGCTCGCACATTACCCCCAAAAAGGTTGTTACTGCGCACCTGCTCCAAAGCCTGCCCCTGATGCATAATTTGTAAATCGCGGCTGTCTTCAATACGAATTTCACAGTAGTCTACATCAGCCAGGTTCAGTTTCTCCAGTAAAAAAGCTTTTACTGTTTCGAAGGTTTCAGCTCGCCAGTTAATCTTATCCATAATCGCCCTCCTGTAAAAATATGTTACTGCTTTAAACTGCAGGCAATGGGGTGAGGTGCCAAACTGCTCTCCTGCCGTCCGTTATATAATAATTCCACGATGGCAACAGTATTCCTTCATTGCTTGTTTGCCTAAGAGGATTCCTTGCCGCTACCGATGACCAACCAGGAAAAGGAGAGTGTCACCATGCATCTGTTTTTGACCGGTGAGCGAGGGGTGGGGAAAAGCACTGCCATCAAGCGCTTTTTGGCAGAGCAGGCCAAGCCTTATCAAGGTATCCAAACCTATATGGGTGAGGTGGATGCCCAGGGAGTGCAGCGGGTTTATGGTTCTGCCTTTGGTAAGAAGCATGACGATGAAGCTTATTGTATTGCCGTCAGGCAGCCGGGAGGTAGGCCGGTGGCGGTGCTTTCCGCTTTTGAAGTGTTATTATGGGGGATCTTGGATAAGCTGGAAGCCTCCGGGGGTTTCATTGTTTTAGATGAGTTAGGTTTTCTGGAAGCAGAAGCGGTGCGCTTCCAGGAGAAGGTTTTCACTTT
>WREE01000031.1 GCA_009779515.1 Symbiobacteriaceae bacterium | reverse complement strand
GCACCAGATGATACCAAAGCAAGAATACCGAATGATTGTTGCTGTCTAATTTCATATCCTATCCTCCTTATCGTATGCTATGACTGATTATAGCATACGCTGTCTTCGGTGTCAAGCAGCTGAAGGTAGGATTCTACATGCCAATTCATCCCCCGCTTTAGAAGCGGGGGATGAATTGGCTATTACGATAAACACACTCGAAACAACCAGGATGGCATGTATGAGCGAATCAAGCCTTATTTCCCATTAATTCTTCACAATGTCCACCCTGTTCCACACTGGCTCCCAATCATCTGTCCACTGGTTCAAGTATACGACAGAACCACCATCTAGGTAGAAGTTTTCCACATTCTGTAGAAGCGGATACGCATTCTCCTGTGCGCTACCGTCGTTTCGCATGCGCCATATGGCCTTATCCTTCAAGTAGTAGATCCAGTCTTCGGCTATACCGCAAGGTATGTAGGGGAACTGGCTGATGACCATCTCATGCTGCATGGTGTTCAGGTCGATACGGTATAATACCCGTTGATCTCCATCACTAGCTGCCCCCTCTTCGTTAGCATATCCGGCAGCATACATTACTTGCTGTTCTCTATCAATGCAGAATGATCTGTAGCTGAAACCCTCTTGTCCCACTTTCTCTTCGATGATTTCATCACCAGCCAGCACAGAGGGTAGGTGAATGCGATAGGTGTTACCGAACCCCATGAAAGACTTTGTGTAGTAGATATATCCGGAGTCCGATACACAGCTACCGATATACATCGTTCTTGCGAGTATTACTGTCGGATCTTCTGATCCTATCCGGTAGAGATTTCGGGAACCCATCGTCGCCCCACCGACACTGAGAACAGCGTAAACAGCATCCTCCCGGACATAGAAAGCATAGGAGGCAACGGTTGTATTATCTTCCGGGAAGTAGCCACCTCGGTTGTTGTACTTGATATCGTCTGCGATGAGCATCAGCATCTGAGGACTGCTCTGCTCTCGTAAAGCCTGATATAATGCGAAAGTGTCATCTTCCAGGTAACGCCAGTAGAATGCAAACCGCTCCATTTCTAGACTTGGTTCGTCAACTGTTATTGCTTGCAGTTCCCAATCCGCCCTTGCTGCAACCCAACGTGACGATATGCCTTGCCGCCACGCCAGTGATTGCTCTGATGTTGGTTCAGTATACCATCCGCCTACCAGGATAACTCCCTCTCGATAATGTGTAACATAGCCAAGGTTATCAGCCACAAATCGCAAGGGGACAAACACACGATCATGCAAGATGACAGGGGATGTGTCCAGTTCGATCTGGAAGTTATTGACCCAAGCTGTAGTCGTGCCCAACTCCAGGACGACAGTTACATTATCGTAAATGACTGATACTAAGGGTGCCTGATAGTTGACGGTAGCACCCAACTCTTCGGCAAGAAAGCGCAGCGGAACCTGCAAGCGGCTGCTCTCGTCGATGAACGGAGCAGCATCTAACAGCTTCGTACCTCTATCTGTATGAGCCACTGGGATGCCTGGAACCAGGACTACACAGTCACTTGGCCACGCCATGGGCGGCTGAGCAGCTACAGAAGTAGCACACGCAAGAAATGCGAGCATAGCGAGAAATATAGAGCCAAGGAGAATACGCATCAGCCAAGTTCGTCCAGGCAAAACTGCCCTGTTCCCGTTTGTAGTTATAGTTATCATCCACATCACCCCTTCTAATTCCATTCCTGTTGGCAAGGCGTGGGAAGCGAAAATCAACTGACTCATCTTGAGGTTGTAAAAATATTTTTCAGCTTACACAACGATACCTTCCACTTTCCGATGGTAGTAGGTATAATATATCCATCGGCCGAAATACGCGACGTTCTTATACCCCATTAATTACGGCTATCACGAAAACAGATCATCCATCCATGCATGAGTGCAAAAAATGATTAAGCGAGGAGGAATATAGGAAATGAGAGGTAGCAGTTTACTAAACAAGGGATGGGAAATTCTCGTCGTGTTCATTTTACTGACGTCAATGCTACTGTTTACTGGGTGTTCCCAATCGGGCAACAAAGCAACAGGGCCAATGCCTGATAGTTCTGAAAACAAGCAGGATAATAGGGAGACAACCCCGCTACCTGTGGCCTCCACTCGCGAACCGACAAGCTCCACTTCATCGGAGTCGGTGCGAACTGAAACAAACAATATGGCCTTCCGATACACCAAAGACTCGCCAGATTGGATATTAGCCGAAAATAGTAAATTGATATATGATACCGGTATGGACGCCAGCCATAACTATACATTGCTTGAAGACGGGCAGGGCATCTTGCACCTGATCAATAGAGAGGAATTGTACTTAACTCATCGCATTTTGGCCTCTAACGGCATCTTGTCACATCCTCAGCGAATTGTTGGGCAAACCGTGGCAAATATGGGCTATTGGGCGGGAACAACGCCCGATGGTAGCCCGTGCGTTGTGTGGGTCGATTCAACAAACGTACTGCATATCATGCTCTACAAAGGCAGTGAATGGCGCGAAGAAGAAAGACCATATGACCTTGCGGGTTCAAGTGGCCTGAATATTAGAGATATTTTATTGTCCAACGTCGTTTTTGATGTGCATGGTGAGCCACATTTCTTTTACATGGCAGGCTATGAGGATGGCAAAACATTCCCGTTTGCATACGGCCTTTTTCTCGACGAACATCATCTTGCCCAATTTGACGACCCGGCATCTGTGCAAGTAGGCGTTGGCGATCTGAGCAAGTCTATATGTTTTATAATAGGCAGTGATAATGTCTATCATCTGGTGGGTAGCGACGAAATTTATGGGTTATCTGCCCCATTTTCCTCTGAGTACCCGAAGTTCCTCCATAGCTATTCCCGCGATGGAGGAAAAACATGGGAAAACCCCTCCCATATAATTGAAAGCGAAAACGAGTTCAAATATGTATCTGTCGAGAAGCTGTCGATCTCTGAGGATGCAAAAGGAAACTTGCAAGTTGTAGTAGTCTATGAACAATGGGCTCAGCCTTATATCCTCGTTACGACACTCAAGCATGATAGCTTCGAAGTGGAAACGACAGAAGGTTTTTTTGGCGACGAGCAGACAACTGAAGCCCTAAAACAGCTTCCTATAGATGAAATGTCAGTGTATTACGGCATGGAGTTTCAAACTGTCGTTGCTGATGCTAACGGCAAGTTGTACTTCATCACTAATGGCGTAGACGCGCAGTATTGGGTTATATCGCAAATTGAAGGTAACTCTTGGGCGCTCTTGGATATAGAAAAATCGGATGAGAAAGCAGGTTTGGCTGCAATTTGTCTGCGGCGAAACGGTAATTTGGCGTTACTGTCAAAGGTATACGCCGAGCATCTATATTTTGCTGAGATACCGGTTGAGTAAGGAGTGTCGATTATGTTTTCGTCAATGACGAAAAGCAAATCGTTTGTACTTCAAATCCGCTTCACGACTTCTATACCCTAAATTACTCCATCCACTTTGTGCACATACAAGGTTGCTCTGAGTAATTGACATACCGCGCCAAGTCATCAATATCGGCACGGAACAGGTCGAGAAGGTCGCGCAGGTTTTTGGTCAGCGGATGGAAAAGCCTTTGATGACAATAGGTCCTCTAAAAACCAATAGGCAAAAGAAAAACGAGCTTCAGATATGAACTGGTCACGACACTAGCGCTCCAACTGCTGTTTTATCTTCACAGGAAACCTCAAGGTGCGAGGTGGGCTTACATATACATGGAAGCCACCATGACCGTGGCTACCAGGCAAATAACCAATACCACCTGAAAGACCAGGGTGCGACGCACACCCGGGTCTTCTGAAGCTATGAACTGGCTCCTGGCTTGTCCTAAGCCCAAAACCAGGAAAAGCAGGATGATGATGAGGGAAAAGGGGTTGAACACAGGCAGTCACATCCTCAAGGTGCTAGTGTTCGGTAGGTTTGGATAGCCAAGCTACTCGCTCTTACCCTCGTAGCGGTCGATATGAGTGACGACTGCTCCCTGACTGCGCACCGAGGAGAGGGCTCTTTCCAGATCGCCTTCGAACTTAATAATCAACTGGATATGGTGGCTACCGTGAACACCCGAAGCTTCTTTATGCTGCACAGTGACGAAGCTGGAAAGATTAGCCCCAGACTGGGTCAAGGCGCGAGTAATTTTGGCCAGCTCGCCCCGATAATCGGTCAGCTCCATGCTTAAGCGATGAGCAGGTTGATAAAGACCTAAAGAAGAAGCGAAGATATCCATCAGGGTGGAGATGGGGATAATACCCATAAACTGGTCTTCGGTATCGTCCATAATAACTGGCACAAACTGGTAGCGCTGATTGTAGAAAGCCACCGCTGCCCGCTCGATAAATTCGCTGCCGAAAACCCTTTGGATATTGGTGCGCATAACATCGCTGACTACGGCCTTGTCTAAGTCTACATCACGCTTGACGTAAATACGCTCGAAGATTTGGTATTTATCGATAACACCTATATAGCGCCCGTAGTTGACTACTGGTAGCGTGCGATGACCGTAGAGATCCATACGGTCAATAGCTTTGGAGAGGGTAAAGTCGCTGGTAACGGAGATAACTTCTTTGCGGTCGATCATGATATCTTTACAGTACATTGGTTTTGTTCTCCCTTCTGGTATGGTGATTAAGTTAGTTACCGCCTAAAGTGGAAAATATATATTATGCTGGGTAGCCCAGACATAGACAAAAAGCGCCACACAAATGGTGAGGCTAAAAAAGATAGAAATCCACATGGATCGGCGCAGCAGACGGCGTTGTGCCAGACGGTAAGCATTTTCTTCCCGGTTAACTTTCCTTTGCACCTCGTATAGTGTTGGCAAAGTCGTCTCACCCCTCTTTACTACTCTGATAAATGGGGGCTACCCGCCCCCAAACCCCAGACTCCCACCCCACGCACACGTGCGCGGGGACCCCGGGTCTAGTAGGTACAGCTTGTTTGCACTTTCTGGAGCTCCGCTCCTGCGCCCCGGTTCCCGTGGCGAATAGACGCGCGCATCTATCATTTTTTGGGTTAACGCAGTTCATGCGTGTCTATACATATTTAGCCTTGGAGACCGGTGTTTCCTTCCTGCAAACTACGTGCCACTGCCAAAGCTTTATCGTACTCCATAACCATGATGAAATCTTGGAGCTGCTCAGCTTTCTCCCGCCACTCGCCAAAGAGCTGGTTGCTATCCAGCTGCTCCACTGCTTCGTTGATAGCCAAAATATCGCTGCTTTCTAGAGCGGTTATCATAGCCGCCAGAACCGGCTGCAGCGCTGCTGGAACTGCCGACAGCTCCAGGCTGGGAGCCTCCTCCGTGAGCAACGCCTCCTGCAAACGGTGACGCAACTCCTGCAACTGCTCTAAGAAAGGAGGCAGATGCTCGCGGCAATAGTCGGCATCCTCTCCGGCAGCAGCCTTCTCCAAGTTATAGGCTAAAGCGGTGAGCGCGGTAAACCCAATATTGGCCAGGGAACCTTTGAGCCCGTGAACTTCTATGCTAAAACCTCGCAGGTCGGCAGCAGCTAAAAAGCATGGTAAACTCCGCAAGCTGGTATCCATTTCTTGCAACATCAGCCGTAGAGATTTCTGGTAAACCTCCCACTGACCGGAGACCAGCTCCATTCCTACTTCCGCGGAGAGCCCCTCGATGCCCTTAATTTTCTCCCAGATGTCGTTGACCCCAACCAAGGTGGCATTGACCACTCCCTTATCCTGACCTGAGGGTATTATTTTTGCGGCGGGAAGCCAATCTTTCAGAATCTGGTTAAGTTCGGCACGGATAATAGGTTTGGCGAGAAAACCGTTCATACCTACGTTCAGCATCATCTCTCGCACCCCGGAAATGGCATTGGCGGTAAGAGCAATAACCGGTACCGTTATCCCCAGGCTGCGCATCTCCAGGAGGGTCTCCGCCCCATCCATATCCGGCATCATATGATCCATAAAAATAAGGTCGTAACTTTTAGCGGTGGCCATTTCTATAGCCTGCCTGCCGGAGAGCGCCATATCGGCTTTTATTTGGCTTAAGCCTAAGAGGTCGCAGATAACATTGAGGTTTAGCTCCCGGTCATCCACCGCCAACACCTTAGCATCCGGCGCCAAGATAACACTTTCCTCTTCATCGATACGGCGTATTTGCGCCTCGTCCCCCGGGACGAGAGGTATATCGATAGTAAAGACGGTACCTTCCCCCAATTTACTCTCCACAGATATTGTACCGCCCATGAGTTCCACTAACTCACGGGTGATGGATAAGCCCAGGCCGGTACCCACATGGTAGCGACCATAATGAGATGAAGCCTGCTCAAAGGGATCGAAGAGAGTGGGCAGCGCTTCCGCCGGAATACCGACACCGGTATCTTTGACGGAGATTTGCAAAGAGCCGCTTTCTTCCTGGAGGCACAAGATAATGCTGCCTTCGTTTGTGTATTTGACAGCGTTGCTTAAAAGGTTAAGCATAACTTGCCTCAGGCGCACATCATCGCCAAAGAGGACACGGGGAACCTCACCCAGCATTTTCACGGCAAAGGTTACCCTTTGGTCTTTGAGCAGGTACTTAACAGTGGAATCCACACTATCGATTAAAGTATAAAAATTGTAGTGGATAGGGGTTAGTTCGAACTTAGCTGCCTGAATCTTGGAGAGGTCTAAGAGATCGTCAATAATATCCAAAAGCTCTAAAGCTGAGCTTTTAATATCTTCCACATAGCCATACTGGCGCCGGTTCAGGTTTTCGGCGAGAAGGAGATCGGACATACCCAAAACGGCGTTCATGGGAGTCCTAATTTCGTGGGACATATTAGCAATAAATTGTCCTTTAGCCGCACTGGT
The DNA here is from genome assembly GCA_009779515.1 of Symbiobacteriaceae bacterium. Classification (GTDB taxonomy): domain Bacteria; phylum Bacillota; class JAAYKD01; order JAAYKD01; family WRDA01; genus WREE01. The sequence goes on along the minus strand of WREE01000031.1, from coordinate 8,736 downwards.
GGCATAAGCTGCCATTCTTTGGATTTCCAAGTCTCGTTCCCGCTCCATACCTTCAGCCAGGGTTTGCACACTTTCATATAACTTGTCCAACAGCTTGGCAAAAGCGTTGCGCAAAACGGCAATTTCGCTGTTGGCATTAATTCCGTCGTTATTCCGTAGCAACAGAGGGGGTAGGTTTTTACCGATGTCAGCTAAAACATCCCCTTGGGTCATCTGCTCGGTATAATGGATGAGTTCCCGAATAGGTCGAAAAATAAAGTTAATGTTGCGGTAAATTAAGCCGACGATAAGCAGCAGGCAAACTGCGCTGATCGATATAACATAAACCATAGCGTTATTGATGTCATGGTACAACACCTGCAAAGGGGTATCGAAGTAGAGATACATATGTATCCCGCTGGATTCAAAAGGTATGCACTGCAAAGAGATAAGGGAAAGCTCCCCGGTCATAGGAGAGGTCATCTCTCCGAAATAGTCTTGCTTCTCTGCTAAAGCAACTTGGATATCATCCAGCTCTATAACAGTAAAATCTGCCAGGTTGCGCTTCACCAGTTGACTATTACGGGCGTAGAGAATAGTCAGGTCATCGCTTAAGAGCATGACATTGTTGTCGTAGTTGCCGTAGATGGGCGCTGATGCCAGAAGCCGGTCGTACAGGATATCTACCCCTAAGACTCCCATAATAACCTCTCCCGACCTTATCGGAAGGCTGACGGTGGCGGTAAAAATGAGACCTTCTCCGGTATTGTAGTCGTAAAAGCCGCCGGGATCGAAGTAGGTAGTGCCGGAACGGAGTGGTTCGAAGTACCAAGGAGTCTTCTCCACCGCGCTAAGCTCTTCGGTGATATTATTATTTAAATTTTCGATAATTTCATCTCCACTACGGATAAACTCCCGACTGTAATAGCCCCGGTTGTCGTAGGCGCTAGGATCAATAACAAACCAGGCACAATAGATGCTGGGGTTGGATTGCAGGAGGGAACGGAGAACGTTCGCGCTCACTGCCGCCATCTCGGCATTCTCGGGATCGTAGAGGGAGATCGACTGCTGGATAATATCCAACAGATGCCCTTCGTATTGCATGGTTATATCTATGGTTTGCATAATGAGCTGGGTTCGGGCTTTATAGGCTTCTTTGGCTTGGTTAACACTGTTCTCCCGCAAGGTGTTTAAGATGGTGACGATCAGCAAGCCATAGATGACTGTGGCCAGCAAAATAGTCGTAAAAATGACCTTCCTAGTGGTGGACATTACTACCCCCTTGTCTCAGCAGTGGCGCTTATAGCGTAGATAGTCGCTGAAATTTGCCAAAAAAGTTCGGTTAAATGGGGGTCGAACTGGCTGCCACCCCCTTCCCGGATAATCTTCATGGCTTCTTCGTGGGTAAAAGCCTTTTTATAAGGGCGTTCAGAAATAAGGGCATCGTAGACATCGGCAATAGCCATCATCCGTGCCTGCAGGGGGATTTCTTCTTCCCGCAGCTGATCCGGATAGCCTTTGCCGTCCCATCTTTCATGGTGCCTAAGAGCTAAAATTTTGGCATAATCTAAAAAGGCTTGGCTGGGGACTCTTGCCTGCAGCCTGTCCAGCAGCATATCGCCAAACCTGACGTGGAGCTGCATATCTGCCCGTTCTTCCGGGGTGAGACGCCCGGGTTTAAGCAAAATGTTGTCTTTAATTCTTATTTTGCCAATGTCGTGTAAAACAGAGGAGCGTAGGAAGGCTTCTTTATCCCAGCTTTGAACTTCCAAAGCGTAGCGTTCGCTCTCCTTCATGGCGTCCAGGAGAGCTTTTAAGTATTTCTGAACTCGCTCCACATGATGACCGGTCTCTTCGTCACGAAATTCGATAACCTCCGCTGCCCACATGATGACTGCACTTTGCAGATTGGTAATCTCCTCCGTCCGCTTATGTACCATCTCCTGTAGGTTGTTGTTAAAGTCCTGCAGCTCGTTCCTTTGAGCTTTCATAATTAAATGAAGCTCTACCCGTTTACGCAGCAAAGGTTGGGAGAAAGGCTTCGTGATATAGTCTACCGCCCCTAAGGAGAGTCCGTAGAGTTCGCTTTCCATCTCGCTTTTGGCGGTGAGAAAGATAACCGGAATATCTTTGGTGGCAGGGTTAGCTTTAATCTCCTGCAAAACTTCGTAGCCGCTCTTATCGGGCATTTCAATATCCAGCAAGATAAGATCGGGTTGAAGCTTAGGGAGGGTCTCCAGCAGCTTTTCGCCAGAAGGGATAGTTATGACAGAGTATTCATCCTGCAGAGCGACTTTGCCTGCGTTTAAGTACATAATATTGTCGTCCACTAAAAAGAGGAGCTTTTTACTCATCCCACTACCCCCATAGTAGATTCTTCGCCATCTAAAGGGCGGTATCCCGCTAAAAGCTCTATCTTGCTAGATAGGGGCTACCTACCCTGTAGCTCCTAAGGGCAGAGTCCCCCTTGGTCTAAAAAACTCCCTCCTCTAAGGGGAAGGAGTTTTTTGACCATATAAAACCTGTAGAAGCCTACATGTATCACGCTCTGGTGATGCTTGGCATCATGTTGTATTACTCCAAAAAGTCTGCTTCAATGGCGGCAAAGAGTTGGTCGGCTAAAGCAACCCCTTTAGCAGTAAGCTCGTTAATTTCCAACAGCAGCCCCTCGTAAAAGCCAGCATCTTCGATAGATGCCAAGTTAATAAGCACATTAACCCTGGCTGCCAACAAAGCGGCACGGAGCCCCTGTACCCCACAGGCGATATCGCTAATGGCGATGGTGGAGGAGATAGGTGCCAGCTCTTGCTGAAGCTGCAAGCAGCGGTAAGCTGTCTGCATGATGAGCAATGGGATACGGCAAGCGTTTTGTAACGCGCTTTGCAGGATAGCTTCTTTCGCCGCTTTCTCATCTGTAGTTTCAGCTTTGATACCGTAGGCTGCTGCCAAAGGAGCAAACTCTTCGGCATCCCGGTCGATCATCAGTAAAAGCTCTTCCTGCAGGCGGGTAAGTTCCTCCTGGATACGCAAGTGATCCGCTTCGTAATCGGCATAGCGCCTCTTCCCCAAGGTAAGCTGGATGACCATATTACCTAAGGCGGCTCCCAAGGCACCCCAGAGGGCGGCAGCGCCGCCCCCGCCGGGTACCGGGTCCTTACTGGCTAAGCTGGACACAAACTGGCTGCAGCTTAGTAAACGGAGTTTACTTTCTTCCCTTGAAATATCCGGCATCTTTCCGAACTACTCCAACCCAGCTTCGAAGATGGCATTGAAGAGGAATTTGTGCAAGTTGTGGGCTTGGGCCCGGTAAACCGGGTTGAAACCAAACATGGCAACCTTGCCTTTACCGACAGGGATTTGCACCAGGGCGCAACGACCTCTTAAGAGCTGCTGAGGGTCGTAGATCCAGCCGGAGACCAGCGGGTTGTCGCTGGGGTAGAACATGAGACGATCCCCTTCGTCGACGATGAAAGCAGGGGAGCGCTGGAACCAGATGGCCTCTTCTTCCTGGGCACCCCAGGTGAGAGGATGCTGGTTGTCCACCTTAACTTTGAGCAAAGAACCAGGCACAAAGAAGTCGATCCGGCGCCCTTCAGCACTGATGGTATCTTCCCGGCCTCTCCCTTCCCGCTCGGGGACATTGCGGTCGACTAAGGCGTTATCGATAGGTAACCCAAAGATATTGGTAGCATAAACAGTGGAATTATCGGAAACGATGAGGCGTCCGCCAGCTTCCACGAACTCCTTAATGGCAGCAGCTCCGGCTTCCCCTAAACCACCGGCGTAGGGAGGAGGCGCCATTCTCTCGTTCATACCGTCACGAATTTGCCGGTTAGCCATGGAGGGGATCATCAGGACATCAATTTTTTCTGCCAGGTTGCCGGAGGTAATATCTTCGTTATGTAAGGAAACGTAAGGGATACCAAACTGCTCTAAGGTAAAGCGCGTCCAGCCTTCATCCATGGAGCCAGTCCAGCTTTTGTAAAGACCAAAGCGCACAGGTTTCTGGGTAACCATCTGGGCACCGCAGTTGGGGCTGTTTATATCACAGGAGGAGATTTTTAAGCCCTTAGCAGACCATTTAGCCAGCTCAGCTTCCACACCCTCTTGGGCAGGAATTGCCCAGGTACCGGCGGGACAGTCGGCTGCACCACAGGCAATACGTTTCACGGTAAACCCTTGGGCAAGCAGTTGGGCAGCGCAGGTGAAGGCAGCGTTCTCGAAGGGGGAGATAAGATAATAGCCGGCTTTAGCGGGCATTTCCTGGGCGAAGGAGGGCAGCTCTTTAATCGGTTTGAGCTTCAGTTCCTTGATGCAATCTAAATGCTCGGCTTCCACGCCCATGAGAATATTTAAGGTATGGGAGGTGACATCGTAGGGGCGTTGGGGAGGACCACCTGGGTAGCTACGCAGGTCGGGGTAAGCTTGCTTCTCTAAAAGCTGTTTGGCAAAGATATAATAAGGCTGGTTAGCGGGAATGACGTAGCTTCCTACAGGGTACTTCTTGCCGCCAATTTCAAACTCTTCCTCCAGCAGGGAGAGTTCCACCATAGCAAACTGCATAACTTCCAGCAGAGCCTTCAGAGCCAAGGGCGAGCGTTGCTCTTTGGAGAGAATAATGCCCAGTGGGGCCTCAGTCCGCTCCACTGCCCGTTTGCCAATCTGGTAGAAGTTTCTCAGCCAGGTGTCCCTATAGCGGGCAGCATGACCGAGACAGGCATAGCTGGCTATCTTTTCATACTCGACGATATCGCTAAAGTGCCAATCGCCACCAGGCCAAACCTCCGGGAAGTTCCAGGAACTCTTTTTAGCATCATAGCCGATACCAGCCCCCAACTCCTCAAAAGAAACCTTGACCGGAGTGGCAACGCGCACCGAAGCAACCTCGGAGAGGATACGGATACCGGCGTGGCTGTGCTGGTATGCCCTGGCAGGTGTCCAGGCGTCGTACATAGCATGGATGACTACACCCTTTTTTCCTTGAGCGGTGAGCTCGTTCGCCATGCTGCTCCCCATCCAGATAACGTTTTGTTGCAGGATGGGATCCAGGTTGGGCTCGATGGGGTCGATAAAGGGAGGAATATAGATGCGAGCTGCGTTGGAGCCCATCTGATGCATATCGTAAACAATTTGGGGGTGCCAGACATTGTGGATATGCTCCACGGTGTTACGGTTCTCCGCCTGGGTGAACATATACCAGTCCCGGTTGTTGTCGTGACCCACATATTTTTGGTAGAGCCAAGGCATGGAGCCGCCTTCCCACTGGGTATCCAGGTTTTTGTAGTACCAGTCGCAGACCATTTGGTGGCCATCGGGGTTGAGAGAAGGAACCAGGAGGAAGATGACGTTATCCAGGATAAGGTCGGCGTGGGGTGCGATGCCTGCAGCCATTTCGTAGGCTAGGGTGATGCTGCACTGGGGTCCGCCGATCTCGGTGGCATGGATGCCGCAGGAGATCATGGCGACGGACTTACCTTCGGCGATGAGCTTTTGGGCTTCCTCGTGGGAAAGACCCCGGGGATCTGCTAAACGAGCCTGAATTTCCCGGTAGTGATCCAGCTTAGCCATATTTTCCTCACTGGTGATGACTAAGTAGATAAACGGTTTTCCTTCAGTGCTCAACCCTGCCTCCACCAGCTTGACTCTGGGAGAAGCTGCCGCCAGCTGCTGGAAATAGCCCAGCATAGCTGTCCAATCCGCCAGCTTGCGGTCGGCACCAGGCTCGAAACCTAAGAATTCGAGAGGGCTCTTGAACTCTGGCATGCCTTATACCTCCTATTGTTTTTGTTAACGAAACAATATTACTTTCGCTTTGACTAAACTGTTTTCCTTCGTAGCAATGCTAAAAGAGTCCCTTGATTGTCCCTTTTTCATCCACGTCAATAGCCTCGGCGGCAGGAACCCTGGGTAAACCCGGCATCCGCATAATGTCACCGGTTATGGCGACAATAAAACCGGCGCCGGCTGCTAAAACCACCTCTCGCACCGTAATGCGAAAATCGGTAGGACAGCCTAAAATACGGGGGTCATCGGTGAGAGAATACTGGTTTTTAGCAATGCAGATAGGCAGGTGACCATATTCCAGGTCGACAATTTTATCCAATTCCCGTAAAGCAGCCGAGGTAAAGTCTACGCCGGCGGCGCCATAAACCTTGGTGGCGACTGCGGTTATTTTATCTACGGGAGCCATATCATCGGGGTAGAGGAAGTCGAAGTTAGGTGCGCCTCCTTCGCAGAGACGTATCACCGCTTCTGCCAGAGCGACGCCACCTTTGCCGCCCTCTGCCCAGACGTCGCTTAAGGCGACTTCAACGCCATAGTTGCGGCAAGCCTGGGCAATCAACTCCAGCTCGGCTGCCGTGTCAGTGTTGCGACGGTTGATGGCAACCACCGTGGGGAGGTGATAAAGCTGGGTCATGTTATGCACATGCTTAAGGAGGTTAGGTAAACCAGCCGCCAGAGCCTCCAAGTTTTCCTCGGCTAAATCTTCCCGCTCCACCCCGCCGTTATATTTAAGGGCACGGACAGTGGCCACAATAACCACAGCATCAGGTTTTAGCCCGGCTTTGCGGCACTTGATGTCGATAAATTTTTCGGCACCCAAGTCGGCACCAAAGCCGGCTTCGGTGATAGCATAATCGGCTAAGTGCATAGCCATTTTGGTGGCAACAATGGAGTTGCAACCGTGGGCAATGTTAGCAAAAGGTCCGCCGTGGATAAAAGCGGGCGTTCCTTCCAAGGTCTGCACCAGGTTGGGCTTCAGGGCATCTTTGAGCAAGGCAGCCATGGCGCCCTGGGCTTTCAGGTCGCGAGCATAAACCGGGTCACCGTCGTAGGTATAGGCCACCACAATATTTCCCAGCTTTTCTTTGAGATCGACGATATTGTTCGCCAGACAAAAAGCTGCCATAACCTCGGAAGCCACGACGATGTCGAAGCCATCTTCCCGGGGGAAGCCGTTGCTACGCCCTCCCAGTCCGTCCACGATGAAGCGCAACTGGCGGTCGTTCATATCCATACAACGACGCCAGGTAATACGGCGGGGGTCAATTTCCAAAAGGTCGTCGAAGTAGATATGGTTGTCGATCATGGCTGCCAGGAGGTTGTTGGCAGCGGCGATGGCGTGGAAGTCGCCGGTAAAGTGGAGGTTAATGTCTTCCATAGGCACTACCTGGGCGTAACCTCCGCCGGTAGCTCCCCCTTTAACGCCGAAGACCGGTCCCAGAGAAGGCTCCCGCAGAGCGATGGCTGTTCGTTTCCCCAGGTGCTGCAGAGCATCTCCTAGACCAATGGTCGTAGTGGTTTTTCCTTCCCCTGCCGGGGTAGGGTTGATGGCCGTAACCAGGACTAACTTGGCTTGGTGAGCGCTGGGAGTACGCAGCAGGTTGTAATCTACCTTGGCTTTGTAGCGCCCATACATGTCGATTTGTTCTTCTTGTAGCCCCAACCTTTTAGCGATTTCACGAATGTCTTGCAAGGTTGCCTCCTGGGCGATTTCAATGTCAGATTTGAAAGCCAATAAACCCACTCCTTGTTACTTTTGTCCTTTTTATTTCGCTCACTGCTACGGATAAACCTGCAGGGATTATATTACCAAATACGGAATATAGTCTTACTTCTGCCCTGACAAGTCTGAGTATCTGTGGTCCTTGTGGTTGTAGGAAGCTTAATTGCAAGAACATATCTTAATTCGCCGAAGAGCGCACTCTTAAGGCGAGGCTGAAGACTTTGTCTTCAGCCTAGAGTACTGGGAGTATGATCGTATGTATATGCTGTTGGCTATGGGACTAATCGTAGGCTCATTTTTAAATGTGGCACTTTACCGCTGGCCTCGGGAGCTCTCCGTGGTTGCCCCTCGCTCCCACTGTCCCCATTGCGGTACTACTTTGGCTTGGTACGACCTCATTCCGGTACTTTCGTATTTGCTGCTCCGGGGGCATTGCCGCTACTGCCAAGTGCCTATTGCCCGACACTATCTATGGTTAGAGTTAAGCAATGCCGCTCTTTGGTACTGGGTAGCGGCCCTGGAGCCCTTGGGGCTATCTTATCCCTTTTCCTGGCAGCTTTGCAGCAAGCTGCTTTTTACTTCGGCTTTGCTGCTAATAGCCGTCATAGATTGGGAAACCTTTATTATCCCCGACCCTTTAAACCTCTTTATAGCTGGGCTGGCGTTACCTGGAGCATTTTTAGAGCATACTCTGCTCTGGCACGAGCGTCTGAGGGGAGCTGCCTGGGGTGGAGGTATATTATGGGGGATTGCTTATATCTTCCGGCGTCTGCGCCACCGGGAAGGTATAGGCGGGGGCGACATAAAAATGATGTTCGCTTGCGGTTTATTACTAGGGTCTAAAAAAATTCTTACGGCTTTAACTCTGGCACCTTATATAGCTCTTGCCATGGTTGGACTATGGTGGCTAAGAGGTAGCAAACCCAACCTTAAGCAACCCATCCCCTTTGGTCCTGCTCTGGCACTAAGCACCTTTCTTGCCGCCTCCTACAGCGAGGAGCTGGGGCAATGGTTTTGGGCGCTCCTACTCTGATAGATGGGGGCTACCCGCCCCCAAACCCCTGGATGCTCCCACCCCACGCACATGTGCGCGGGGACCCCGGGTCCAGTAAGTGTGCACACATTTAAGCGGGACGATTACCATCGTCCCCTACGATGGATTGGCGATGGATTTTCGTAGGGGCAGATGGCAATCTGCCCGTTGATGCGGAGTAGAAGCCCGCATCTATCATGCTCTGGGTAAACGCAAT
>WREE01000030.1 GCA_009779515.1 Symbiobacteriaceae bacterium | reverse complement strand
GAAGTAATGACCACGGCGTTAGGTGCGGTAAGGATGATGGACACATCGCCAGTGGCTAACCAGGTATTAACGTAAGGGGTAGTGCCAGCGTGGAAGTTGACGACCATGTAAGCATCGCTGGCTTTGGTAAACTCCTGCATAATGGGTAGTGCCGAGAGTTTGCCACCATAAATGTCGGTATCGGTGAAGGTCTCGATATAATTAAACCTTGCCTGGTCCATGGTGGCGTTACCGCCAGTGCGATAGCCAGGGATGGCATAATCGACGCCATACTCCATACCTAGTTCGTTGATGACCGGACTTGCCCACTCCAGAACTAAGTTTGGACCCTGGGTGGAAGTCACAGATTGGATGATGATCCGAGCTTTGCGTTCATAGAGGTGCCTAAAAAGACACATAACCGCAGGCCTGTGTTCAGCCATTTGCGAGGGGCTGGTTTCGGCAGCTATGACCACATAAGAGCCTTCCGGCATAGACTGGATCGTGTTATAGAAATCGGTCATGGGTTGCGAAATGCGAATCGGTAAACCGAAAGGAACAAACATGGGAGCCACAATCGCCAGAAGCATGGTGAAGTAGATGATTCTTTTGTCCATGTGGAGAAGTCTTCGCCATATATCGACAGACATGTTTCCCCTCCTATTCCGTCATATGACCACGCTCGATACCGAGCAAGTTGCGCATACTCTGGGAGATAGCTCCCACGGTGAGACCAATAGTTATGGCTCGGATTACCGAAGTGTTCATCGTCCCCATAACAAATTCTGAGAGGGGAGGGAAGCCACTCCATATAGCTTCACCGATAGGAACAGCACCCAGCATGACGATAAATGCTGACAGCATCATCATGGCTGAGTCCATGCTGCGCATACGGAAAGAGCGGTAAGCCGCTGAGGCGACATAAAAGCATAAAATACCGTAGGTAGTTGAACTCAAGGGGGGTTGGACGGAAGAAAAGAAAAAAGCGTAAACAGGGTCACTTTGATGCCGATTAACCAGAAGGCCAAAAACCAGGAAAAAAGTAAAGAAAATAATTAATAATATGCTATACTGCCAGTTTTCTGCTTTGCGGGAGATGCGCCGAAAATGGTTGCGCATAAGGCTAATAGAGCCCAAAGCTACCGCCCAAGCCATGGAGACAGTTGAGGTGCGGCTGACATAGCGATTGACAAAGGCGTTTAGCCCTGGCAAAAGAAAAAAGGAGTTAACCAGAACAAGAGAGCCTACAATCAAGGTTAGGGCCATGGGGAGCGATCTTCTCATACAGTAACCCCCTCACTAGTAAAGTGTCAATAAATCTTGGACGACGCGGCTACCACATGTGGTTAAGACCAACCCCACTAACCAAATGACCACTAGAATAGCTTTTCCCCAATCCTGGGTGATCAGCGTGGCTATACGAACGCGGTCTTTCGAGAGGTAAGCCGAGGCAACATACAGCTCCTCACCAATAAGGGTGTAGTCGCAGGAAGCAATAAAAAAGGCCACTTGGACGTTATTGGTTGTTCCTGCCACTTGTATTGCTCCGGCTTCAAAACCTGCTTCCGTAAAAACCATACATTCTGCTAAATAATACCCAAACATGATCGCAGCAGCAGCCTTTTCTCTGACGGTTACCCCCAGGACAGCGGTGGCGTAGCCGAATTGGTCTGTGGTCATGAAGCGAACATCCTCAGGACGAAACGCATCAGGTTTTCCTGCTTCTAAATAAGATTGGCGCACAGAGTTCTCGGCTATAGGTAAGACGGCTGGCATACGTACAACCGTAATCATGCGGGTATCATAGCGGGCAACTTGCTTGGAGACATACGATAATATAGCCAATGAAGCAAAGGTAGGAGGGGTTAGAGGATCCATCCCGACATTGTAAATGACAGGTCTTCCCATTTCGGTACAACGACCTATCGCTTCATCAATGGCGTCTAATCCGGCTATACGACGTAACTTGGGGAGCGGCTCATCTCCTCTGGCTTTGAAATTCCAAAAAATATTAATGCTGGTAAAAGCAATAACATAGAGAAAGGAGATTAAAGCAAATTTGTTGGTGGTATCAGGAGCCAGCCAGCCACCTAATATACCGTTCATGGACTCCCTTAAGGCAATAACATTCAAACTTTTTCACCCATCCCTTCATAATAATGAAAAGAAAACAACAGTCAGCCCAAAGGTATCCCCTCCTATATGGATCAACCCATGGTTTAGCTCCAGGCAAGCAGTAGGTTGCTGGCCTTGGGTAAAAATCCAATTATACGATTCTACAACCGTGCCGATAAACCTCCACCTTCCTAAAAAATGCCGCTAGCTTATGGTAGTTTAATCAGACATATTTCTTAACACTGTATATGGCGTCAAATATCAGAGTGTCATGGAGCTAACAGGCAGGAATCTAAGCCGAGTTTTAAGAACTCCTGTAGTTGAAAAGGAGGTGTTCCTTTGCGTACCGCTATGCTGAGAGTCTTAATTATAGCCTTACTTCTAACGCTCGGGTATCATCCTTCGCCATTATCTGCCTCGACCTTTGGCGCCGAACTACAGGAGGTGCGCCAGGTAGTGGAAGCTTATTTTACAGCCTTCTGGGAGGCTGAGCAGCAATTACAAATTCCCTCCGGTTTCCATGATCTTTTCCTTCCCGTAGCATCCCCAAACCCGACGACTCTATCCGAGGAAGAGTATCTCCAGCTCCTACTAATGTATCGCTCAGAGCAGGGCATCGATCTCACTTTACATCCCGATTCTTCCTATATTTTAAGCTTTATCGGTATCGGTCCGGGAACTGCTGAAGTGCGCTATTCTTACGACAAAGGGTTTACCGCAGCTCCCCGCTCTCGCCACCAAGGAAGCAGAAACTACCTCTTTACTTTTGCCCGGTGGCAAGGGGAGTTGAAAATCCAAAAGGTTTTTTACCAAGACTTCGAAGGGTGCCAAACATGGCTTAACAACCTCTACCGGCAAGCAGGCTATAACTATCTAAAAACTGTCGCCACTCTTTCGCGTCTTCTTAGCACTTTCGAAGGAACTTGGCAAAGCCGTTTTGAGGAGATTCTTACTCCCTACTCTCAGCTGCTTCTCTTTCGCCAGGGGTTGAGCTACGCTTGGCTGGCAGGAAGCAACTGGCCACTGGAGAGTCTGGTCAAGATGAAACCTGCTCTGGCACCGGTGCAAGTCGGTAGCCAAGTTTATCTTCCCTTACGTGTGGTGGTGGAAGCGTTACAGGGCATGGTGGTGTGGCAGGAAGAGGAGGCAACCATATATGCCTACTTGGGCGACCACAGCTTGAGTCTCAACCTCTCAGAAGCTGTTTATACATTAGATGGTGTCGCTATGGCATGGGAGGAAGCTCCTCTGGTCATCTCCGGTCGGGTCATGCTACCAGCAAAGTATCTGGCGCAGTTTCTCAACCGCATCTGCTACCAAGACGGCAGCGGCCTTATCCTGCTGTCAGAAGAGCCGTTACCTTTGGAGAGGCAAATGCTCCTGCAGCAAACTGTCACCAAATATTTTTCGGAGCGCCTTGCGGCGGAACTTTTTCCTTAGAAAAACGTCTATCATTATAGGGAAACTGTAAACTATTTTGTCCGTCGTTAAAGGAGGAAACTTATGAGCCTTAGCTCAACTTTAAAATCGCTTACCCGGCGCTCTCTTCATTTCACTTTAATTGTCTGCCTGCTTTGCTCTCTGGGAAGTAGCGCCGTTCTCGGGGAAATAGCCTCTCCTGCGGAGGAGCGTCTCTTGGCAACCGGCGAAGCTGTGCCTGAACCCTTTCTCCCCCTGGCTTATGAAGACCAACAGCAGGTACTAACCAATGTTATTCCCCTTATTAAGAGCAAAATCTCTGTGCCGGCAAGACTCAGTGAGTTTGATAGCTCTATCCAGTTGCAACCGTATCCTATTATGTATCTTAGGTGGTCACTTCCCCAGAACCTAGCTGGCTACACCTCCGGCTACGAAGTTCTTATGGTTACCTGCGATTTCGAGGGGCGCATCATTTACATGGATCATTACCAGTACGATTACAACAACACTGTTAGCGATCGCTACAACCGCCTTCCTCAAGTGACTGTCGCTGAAGCTGAAGAGGAAGCCGCGGCTGTTATAGCACGAGCCTTTGCCGGCGAAGAACTGGAGCTGGCTTTAACCCCTACACGGTTTTCACAGTCAGGCACGTCGGGAAGCTATGCCCTATACTTTCAGCGTTACTTAGAGGGTATTCCCGTCCTGGGGCAGGGGATAAGCGTGAATTACGATACTACCTACCAGCGTGTTTCCTATCTTTCCCGCAGCTGGGAAGTTGGCTCCACCATCACCCTAACCCCTTCCTCCCTGCCCCTCTTGGAGGTAGAGGCAGCTGAGGCAGCTTTCCGGGAGAAGATACCCCTGGAGCTGGTGTATATCTCCACCCAGCATAGCCCCGACAGCAAATATATTGCCGATGGGAATTACTATAATACCTTAAGCCAACCTTACCTGGTGTATCGTTTACCCAGTAGTACCTCGGGATGGCTAGACGCTTACAGTGGTGAACTCTACTCACCGGCAAGTGATCGTTACTATATTAAACCCTATTATAGTCTGCGAAGCACTTTCGGCGCCAGCGCTGAGGCCAGCCTCAAGAGTTCCCTGCGTCCTGAAGAGCGTCGGGTGGTGGAGGAAATAGCCGAATTTCTTACGGTAGCTGAACTGGAAGCCAAGCTACGCGCTATACCGGAGTTATACTTTCCTCAGAATGCCACCCGAAGTTTCAACAGTTATAACCAGGAATTCGGTGCAGGCTATATAGCCAGCCTTAGTTGGAGTGTTCCTTACAGCACCGAGGAGATGGCTGCTCTCTACGGGGAGGATTTACCTTTTACCAGCTATGCCTACACTCTTGCTTATATCTATGCTACCATGGATCCCTTTAGTGGTGAGCTTATTAGCTACGAATACACCACCAACTATCCTCCCTATTACATCTATGCTCTAGAAACTGCCTCTCAGGAGCGGGAAGGCTTAAGTGAAGCCGAGCTGTTAACTATTGCTGAAAGGTTGTTGCAGCAGGTAGCTCCCGAAAAATTGGCGCAATCCCAGCTCAAACTGTCTGAAGGTAAAAAAGAACCGGACAAAGTGCGCCCTCTGATTACTCCTGCTCCCTATCTCTGGCAAAACTTTGTATGGTCGCGTCAGGCAAACGGTTTGGATTATGTTAATAATAGCTTGCATGTAGCTTTAGATCCTATTACCGGGGCAGTCTTACGCTACAGCTACGACTGGAAACAGGTGGAGTTTCCTTCTGTGGAAGGAGTGTATAGTTTAGAAGAGGCTACCCAGGCACTGACAACCTCCTTCCCTCTCCAATTATACTACTTGCTGGAAAGCACCGAAGACCCTCTGGTGTGGCAAGGGGTCTTGGTCTATGGTGAGGAGAGGTGCAGCAGCGTAATGGTGGCAGCGGCAACCAAGGAAATGCTGGTATTTGATGGCACCCTCTGGCATCTGCCCGGTTCTTTATACTATACCGATATGGTAGGGCACCCCCAACAGGATTTGGTGGAGTATTTGGCTAGTTTCGGTCTTTTAGATACCAACAACCCCCATTTCCTACCCGATACTCCCGTCACCCAAAGACAATATTTACAAAGTATCAGCCTTTTAGTCGGTAACTATTATTTTGCCAGCGAGAGTGCTTTTTACAATCAACTGCTGTGGTCGAGGGTCTTGGACGCTGAGGAGGTTAATCCCGAGGCGGCGGTTACCGCCGGTGATGCTCTCCGTTATTTGCTGCGCTTGGTGGGTCATCGGGAAGTTGCCGAAATGGAGGGGATCTTTCCCCCGGTTTGGTCTATCCCCCGGGAATTAGCCGGGTATGCTGCTATCGGTAGCGCCTTAGGCCTTTTGGAGTTGAGCAATTGGCAACCGGGTAAAGAAGTTACCCGCTTAGACCAAGCTATGCTCCTTTACGCCTTCCTTGCCAGACCTTAAGGAAAATTGAGGTGATTAGAATGAACAAGAATAGGACGCCCATGCCTAAGCGTCTCTTGACCCTTTTGCTGTTAAGCAGTTTGGCTTGTCACAGCTTTACCTATGCCATGACTGTCAGCAGAGCTGAGCCCTCCTCGTACCAAATCACCAGCAGCGAGACTGACCCTTCCCTGGAGGCGTTGATTGTTCAAGTACGGGAGAAATTGGCTGTACATGAACTCCTGGATCAATTCTCCGTCAACAGCTGGCAATATGAAGACATGCTTTCTTACAACTTCCGCTGGTGGAGCCAGGAGAGAGAAGATTATATTTATGTCACCTTGGAAGCAAATGGCACTATCCGCGACATCAACTGCTACTCCGCCTCCACCTTTGCCACCAACGATAGACGTCCCCATTTTCCTATGTATAGCGAAATTGAGGCTGTGGCGAAGGCTACAGCATGGGTGGAGCGTATCTACCCGGAGCGAGCAGAGCAGGTAAGAGTAACCCAAATTGCCTACAACAGCTACAGCGGTTACATGATAAGCTTTGGGCAGTATATCCGGGAGATTCCAGTTTTAGGTAATTATATAACCATATATATCGACAAAGACAGCGGAGATTTACGCAACCTGTATAGCTATTGGACTAATTTCGACAGTAGCACCTTGGGAGATAGCTATGGTGTGCTTACGGCTGCAGAGTTGCAGGAGTATTTGCGTCAGGAGTTGGGGTTAAAGTTACAGTATAGCCCCAACTACAACTCCTCCTACTACACCTCCAGTTTTTATCTC
This sequence comes from Symbiobacteriaceae bacterium, assembly GCA_009779515.1. Classification (GTDB taxonomy): domain Bacteria; phylum Bacillota; class JAAYKD01; order JAAYKD01; family WRDA01; genus WREE01. Next base: position 8,997 of record WREE01000030.1, on the reverse strand, counting down.
CCCGATGGGCGGCAACAGCCGGAGATACTTTTAGAGTATGCTTGGGGGAATGCTCCCAGTGAATATATAGATGCGTATAGTGGTAAGTTTTATAACCCTCCCCGCTACGATCAGTATTACCAGGGAAGAGGGGGAGGGGGAGGAACGGCAGATAGCTATGGCATCTCGGCTTCTCCTCGAGCTTTGAGGGAGGAACTGACTCTCCAGGAGATGCAACGTATTGAAGAGCTAGAAGGGCTCATTTCCACAGAGAAAGCCATTTCGCTCCTTTTTGCCCTACCTTATTTAGATCTCCCCCAAGATTTAATTCTAACCCAAGCCAGTTATAGCTCTGGCTATGAACTACCCAAAAGGGAAGTGCTTAATCTTTATTTCTCCAACCCTCCTGACAGCAGAGAGTATGCTTGGGCATATGCCAACCTGGACGCCAAAAGTGGTGAGCTGCTTTCCTTTAGTTGCAGCAGTAACAGGTTGTACCCCAAGGAACCGGAAGTTTTAACGAAAACGACTTGGGAAGAGGCAATAGCTGCCGCCGATACTTTTCTACAGACAGTTAAACCTACCTACTTCCAACAAACCCAAAGGATGTCTCTCCCCGATTTTTCTGCTTACGATACTTATAACTACGGCTATGACCATCTCACCTTAACTTACCAGCGGATAGTTAACGGTTTGGTGTATACCGGCAACTCTTGCTCGGTCAGTATCAACGCGGCGAATGGTAAGGTTAGCGATTATTACCAAAACTGGAACAGCGAGCTGGTCTTCCCCTCTCCGGAGCCTTCGCTACCGGCTGATACAGCCTATGAGAGCATCTTCCAGGCAGTGCCCCTCTCCCTGGCTATTTTACCAGTTCCTGTGAGCGAAGGAGGGGAGCAGTTTCTCACCACCAGCCCTGCCGCTTATGCTGCCAAGTTAGTTTATCCTATCGGCGAATTGGTCTTCAATACTACCTTGGATGCCCATGCAGGAACAGTTTATCCCCAACCAAATCAAGTCCGAGGGCAGCGCTTAGGGGGAGCTCCTTCTTTTAGCGATTTGGCAGGAGACCAAGATGCTTCCCGTTTGGAAGCGGTAGCCATGATGCTCCCTTGGGAGGGTGGAGAGTTTAACCCGGAAGAGCACTTAACCCAATATGCCTATTTAAAGCTATTATACTCGCTTTTCGAAAACTACGGTTTTGACGGCACCGAAAGAGAGTTTTATCAGTATATGGTGGGACAAGGCTACCTGGCAGAAGAAGATATGGCGCCCACCAGGCTGCTTACCGCTATGGATGAAGTTAAGTATTTAGTGAACTTTATCTACCTCGGACAGTACGTGACCAACATGCCGGGGATCTTTGTCAACCCTTTGGGGTTACCCCTCCAGGAAGCGGCTATTGTGGCGCTGGCAGTAGGAAATAAAGCCATTACCTTTAACACTTTTGAACCTCAGGCACTACTTACGAAAAGAGCTGCTTTTTTAACTTTATATAATTATTTAGCACGATAAGCAAAAATCCTAACAGCAGCCCCTTGACAGCAAGCGGTAAACAAGCTATACTGCAGCAAAGCTAAGACAAAGCAGAGTACATAGCCTACCTTTAGTCTCAGAGAGCCGGTGTTAGCTGCGAATCGGCACTAAAGAGCTATGGAATACCCTTTTGAGCTGCGGTTTGGAAAAATGCTCCCTGGCATAAAGCGCGCTATGCCTTAAAGGTGCATCCAGTAGAGACCGACGGATAGCCTTCCGTTATCAGGTATCGAGCACTGTTAACTTGTACCTCTAAATGGTAAATATAGCAGTGGTATCAGGGTGGTACCGCGAACCCCGCCCCTGACCTAGTCAGGAGCGGGGTTTTTTGTAACTAAAAAAGAAAGGAAGGATACTATGCCGACAATCCTGAATACTCTTCGTGAGAGAGGTTTTATCCAGCAACTTAGCCATCCTCAGGAGATCGAAGAACTTTTTGCCCGGGAGAGAGTTACCTGTTACCTGGGCATCGATCCTACAGCAGATAGCCTGCATGTAGGACACTTGCTCCCGGTAATGCTTCTTATGCACCTGCAGCGCGCCGGGCATCGCCCTCTCCTGGTGGTAGGTGGTGGCACGGTTACCGTAGGCGATCCCTCCGGCAAAACCGAAATGCGTTCCCTTATCTCCTTTGAGGAGATTGAGTACAATAAAGGGTGCTTAAAGAAGCAGTTAGCACCCATGTTAGACTTTAGCCCCGGGGAAGCAGTCATGCTCGACAATGCCGATTGGCTTCTCCCTTTAAACTATATCAGTTTTTTACGGGAGATAGGAGCGCACTTTTCGGTAAACCGGATGCTACAAGCTGATTGCTACCGCACCCGTATGGAACGTCCTGACGGAGGTCTTAGCTTTATTGAGCTTAACTACATGATTATGCAAAGCTACGACTTTTTAGTTCTTTACCGGGAATATGGTTGTAAAGTGCAAGTAGGTGGCGATGACCAGTGGAGCAATATCTTAAGCGGAGCTGACCTTATCCGGCGCTTGGAGAGGGGTGAAGCTCATGCTTTGACTATCCCCCTCCTGGAAACCAGCGACGGTAAAAAGATGGGGAAGACGGAAGCTGGAGCTGTCTGGCTGGATCCCAACCGCACCAGCCCCTACGAGTTTTACCAGTACTGGCGTAATGTCCACGATGGTGATGTAGCTAAGCTGCTGGCTCTCTACACCCTCATGCCTATGACCGAAATTTCAGCTCTCTGCCGTGAAGGGGGTTCTACCCTCAACGAGGCGAAAAAGGTGCTGGCACATCAAGTAACTGCTCTTATCCATGGTGAAGCAGCGGCAGAGGCGGCTGCTCAGGCGGCAGCAGCTCTCTTTGGCGGTAGCGGTGACCATAGCGCTATGCCTACCACTCTGCTCACAGCTGAGGAGTTAACCGTCGGCGTAAACATTGTCGATTTACTGGTACGCACAGGTCTGTGCGAGAGTAAATCCGAAGCTCGCCGCCTGGTGCAACAAAATGGCGCTACCGTCAACGGCGAGCGGGTAAACAGCATCGAACAGCTGGTGACCGCCGATGACTTGCGCGAGGGTATGATAATACTGCGCAAAGGGCGCAAAGATTACCATGCCGTGAAGGTATAAAAAACTAACTCTGTTTCCATAAAAGGTGATTATTGGTGCAAAGTTCCCTTGCAGATGCATATACCTCCGAGTTGGAGCTGTTACTGGAGGTGCTTCCCCCTCATATCCGGGAGGCGCTCCATCTCCTACATCCCTCTCTGGATGAGCTTATCGAAATTGTCCTCGATTTAGGCAGACCACCGGAGGTTCGTTTTCCCAACTCTTTTGCTTATTTTGGCGAAATGATTACTCCTCAGGAAATTGCCTATGTAGTAGAGCGTATCTCCCCCTTTGGTAGGGACAACCGCTCCGGTATCGAACGCACCCTGCACCGTATATCGGCTATGCGCAACCGGCAGGGCAAGGTGGTGGGTCTTACCTTAAGGGTAGGGCGAGCTCTTTATGGCACCGTGGAGATGATACGGGATGTGGTGGAGTCGGGCGCTAGTATTATGCTCTTAGGTCGCCCCGGGGTGGGTAAAACCACTCTGTTACGGGAAGCGGCGCGGGTGGCTGCCGATGAACTCCACAAAAGGGTTATCGTCGTCGATACCAGTAACGAAATAGCCGGGGACGGAGATATTCCCCACCCGGCTATCGGTCATGCCAGGCGCATGCAAGTTCCCCAAGTTGCCATGCAGCATCGGGTGATGATCGAAGCTGTGGAAAACCATATGCCAGAAGTAGTGGTTATCGATGAAATTGGCACCTCTGAGGAGGCTTTGGCTGCTCGCACCATCGCCGAAAGAGGGGTGCAGCTTATTGCTACCGCCCACGGGATATCTCTGGCCAACCTAATTAAAAACCCCACCTTAAACGACCTGATTGGTGGTATCCAGGCGGTAACCTTAGGGGACGAAGAAGCCAGGCGGCGGGGGAGCCAAAAGACAGTCTTAGAGCGTAAGGCTGCTCCTACCTTTGCTGTTTTAGTGGAGCTTCAGGATAGGCAAACTTTGGTGTTGCACCCGGATGTGGCAAATTCGGTGGATCTCTCTCTCCGCAACTTGGCACCGGAGCCTGAGACAAGGGTGCGCCAGGAGGACGGTAGCTGGAGCGTCAGGGATAATCAACCAGCTTTGAAAGTCCTGGAAGGACGCAGTGATTCCGAACGCAACCGCTCTCTAGACGCCTTGGATAAATTCCCCGACCAGCCGCTGAAAATCTTTTCCATAGGCGTTAACCGCAGTTATCTTGAACGAATTATTTATAAGTATGCTTTACCCTTGCAGCTCACCCGGGAGATGATCGAAGCTGATATTACTTTTGCCTTAAACGATTTTAAGGGAGGAGAGCGTATCATCCGGGCTTATGAAATGGGACTTCCGGTAATTACAGTGCGGAGCAACACCATAGGCGCTGTTGAAACTGCCGTGCGCAACCTCCTACGGGAACGCCCGGAGGTTAAAGATTATGTCAAGGGTGGCAGCTACCTAGACCCCTTGGAAGAGGCGGAAAAGGCTATTGAACAAGCAGCTATGGATATGAAACCGGTGGAGCTCCGCCCCCGTGATGCTTATACCCGTCGTCTGCAACATGAACTGGTGGAACAGTCCGGCTTGCGTTCCCGTTCCCGAGGTACCGACCCCCAACGCCGGGTAGTCATCTACCCATAAGAACAAGATGCCGTAGTTTAGCCGGAAATAACCGTCTATATATCTACCATATACCCCATTGAAGGATTGTTAGCCTTTTATGGTGAACTATTAAATGGGTGCTTGGAGATTCCTTTAGTTCGCCTGTGGTCAAGTTTTGGCATGGATATTCCAGTAGGGGGGAGCGACTATAAGACGCATTCCATTTAGCAGAATTCGCCCTGGTATGGCACTTGCCAAAGGGGTTTACTCTCTCTCATCCCAAGCCCTGCTTTCTCCCGGGGTTACTTTAACGCAAAAACTAATTGACCTTATAAAGGAAGTGAACCTGGCGGCAGTCATTGTCGAAGATGACCGCCTCCAGGGGGTTTTGGCTCAAGATTTTGTGAGGGAGGAAGTCCTTTTTTCCTCCAGCCAGGCCATCCAAGATATTTATAAGCAAGCTCGCAGCGGGGTAGAGCTGGACACCGCCAGGTTACGACGGATAGCATATATTTTAGTAGATGAAGTGTTGGCCGTTCCCGTGGAAGAACAAATGATCGCCCACCAAATTAACCGCACCATGGAAGGGTATCTTTACGAGCATTTAGTGCAAGTCGCGGTTATGGCAGTGGCTATAGGGCGGTTGCGTTCCTACCGCATGCAACAGTTGCGAGAATTAGCTTTGGCAGCCCTACTCATCGATATTGGCACCATGGTTATCGGTCAGGAAGTGGTAGACTCGCGGCGACGTTTTTCCACTGCCGAGCATGATGAAATGAAGCGGCACTGTATGCTAGGCTACCAGTTAACACGTAAGTACATGGCTATCCCCCTCCTTTCGGCGGCAGCAGTGCTTCAACACAGTGAGCGGGAAAACGGCTCCGGCTATCCTCAGGGGCTCAAAGGGGAAGACATTCACGAGTATGCCCGCATTTTGGCAGTCTGCGATACCTTCGACGCTCTTATTACCGACCGTACCTACCGGCGACGTTACTTAACGCAACAAGCTATTGGTATCTTAAACGCTGGTATTAATCAGACTTACGATGAAGAAACCGTTATAGCTTTCAGTAAAATAGTCGTGCCCTACCCTGTGGGGACAGTTGTGGAACTCAACACCAGAGATACTGCCATCGTGGTGGGAGTCAACCGGGAGAATAAATCTCGTCCGGTAATTCGCCTGTTGCTAGATCGGCGCCGCTTCCTCATCGACGGAGTTATGGAAATCGACCTCCAAGAGGCTCCAGATATTACCATTGTTAAGACAGTTGAGGATATCTCAGTTCCGGTTATGTGGCGCTCTCTGCTCTTTTAATCTATGTCTACTTCAAACTTCGTTCATCTGCATACCCATAGCTCCTACAGCCTGTTGGACGGTATGCCAGGGGTGAAGGAGTTGGTGGCAGCAGCAGTGAAAATGGGTTCACCGGCGATAGCTCTCACTGACCACGGGGTAGTTCATGGTTTGGTTGAACTCTACCGGGAGACAACTTTGGCAGGTATCAAAGGGATTATGGGCTGCGAGCTGTATCTTGCACCCCGTAGCCGTTTTGACCGCAGCGGCGCTATCGACCGCGAACCTGGACACCTGGTGCTACTGGCTATGAACACTACCGGTTACCATAACCTGATCCAGCTTTCCAGCCGAGGACATACCGAAGGATTTTACTATAAGCCACGTATCGATCTTGATCTCCTCCAGCAATACCAGGAAGGGTTGATTGCTCTTTCCGCCTGCCCCTCGGGAGAGATCCCACAGCTAATTTTAGCCGATAACCTAAAGGGTGCCAGGGAACTGGCTGCCACCTATGCCTCCCTCTTTTCCCAGGAGCGCTTCTACCTGGAGCTGATGGATCATGGGCTACCGGAAGAGAGCAGGGTGAACCGGGAGCTGGTGCGTATCGCCCGGGAGTTAAATATTCCCCTGGTGGCAAGTAACGATGCCCATTATATAGCTTCTCAGGATGCTCCCATCCACGATATTTTGCTATGTGTGCAAACAGGCGCCCGGGTGAACGATAACGGACGGCTAAGGTTCCCCAGCAATAACTTTCACTTACGCACCTCAGCCGAAATGGCTCATCTTTTTGCCGAACTCCCCGAAGCCTTGAGCAATACTTGGGCTATAACCGAAAGATGCAACTTTAAGTTTAAAATGGGGGAGTTTCAACTTCCCCAATACCCTCTCCCCCCCGGGAAAGACGGAGTAACTCTACTCCAGGAGCTGGTGACAGCAGGAGTCCAGTTTCGCTATGGTGAAGCCAGCCCTGCCATAAATGAAAGAGCTGCCTATGAAATCGCGGTAATTAATGCCATGGGTTTTGTAGGTTATTTTCTCATTGTCTGGGACTTTGTCAACTTTGCTAAAGAGAACGGCATCCCGGTGGGACCTGGGCGTGGCTCTGTCACCGGTAGCTTGGTAGCCTATACTTTAGGTATTACCAATGTCGACCCTCTGGCTTATGGTCTTATCTTTGAACGCTTTCTTAACCCGGAACGGGTGAGTATGCCCGATATCGATATCGACTTTTGCTTTGAGCGACGGGGCGAAGTTATTGCCTATGTTACCCGCAAGTATGGGGAAGAGCATGTCGCCCAAATTGCTACTTTCGGCACTTTAGGTATACGCAGCGCGGTGCGCGATGTGGGTAAGGCTCTCGAAATGCCTTTGTATGAAGTAGATCGCTTGGCAAAGCTTATCCCCTTTGAATACGAACAAAGTGTCGATCGGGCTCTACAGCAGACTCCGGCTTTACAAGAAGAAATTAAAGAGAAAGCTGCGGTACGCCATCTTTTCGAATTAGTGCGCCGCGTGGAAGGGAAACCGCGCAATATCTCTATGCATGCTGCCGGAGTGGTCATCACTCCGCAAAAACTGACCGAGCTGCTGCCTCTGCTGCGCCCCAGGGATGGGGGACTACTCACCCAATATGCTATGGACGATTTGGAAACCTTGGGCTTTCTCAAAATAGATTTCCTAGGTTTGCGCACCCTAACCGTTATTCGCCGCACCCTGGCTCTCATCGCCGAGCTTTACGGGGTGCAGCTTAAAGAAGAAGATATACCTTTAGACGATGCTGCTACTTACGCCATGCTCAGTCGCGGTGAGAGCGACGGCGTCTTTCAACTGGAAAGCCCCGGTATGCGGCGGGTGTTAAAGATGCTCAAGCCCAACTGTATTGAAGATATTATTGCCACTAACGCCCTCTATCGCCCGGGACCTATGGAGCATATTCCTGAGTTTGTGGCTGCGAAAAACGGACAGAGCACCATCAACTACTTGCACCCCAAGCTGGAGCCAATTTTGGCACCTACCTACGGGGTGGTGGTTTACCAGGAGCAGGTGATGCAGGTCGCCCATGCCCTTGCCGGCTTTTCCCTGGGGGAAGCAGACCTGTTACGACGTGCTATGGCTAAACGGGATGCCCAAGCTCTTATCGAGCAGCAGGAGCGCTTTCTAGCAGGAGCGGCAGCTTTGGGAGTCAGTAGCGAAGTAGCTCAGCAGGTGTTTGCCATTATTCGCCCTTTCGGCTCCTATGGTTTTAATAAATCCCATTCCGCTGCCTACGGCATTTTAGCTTATCACACCGCCTGGCTCATCACCCACTACCCTTTGCCATATTTTGCTGCTCTCTTGAGCAGCTTTTTCGGTCACCAGGAACAGACCGCTCGCTACCTCCGTTTACTACAAAGCCGAGGGATTCCTTTCTATCCGCCGCATATCAACAACTCTTGGCAGCATTTTGTGGTAGAAGGGGCTGGCTTACGTTTTGGTTTATTAGCTATAAAGAACCTCGGTTTCGCCACGGTGGAAGCTATCCTCCGGGAGCGCCAGGAAGGTGGCGAGTATCGCTCTCTGGGTGATTTTGTGCGCCGCCTGGCTGGGGAGGTTAACAAACGCCATTTGGAAGCGCTTATCAATAGCGGGGCTTTCGACAGCTTAGGAGCAAGAGCGGAGCATTTGCTTATTTTGCCTCAGTTGCAAGACCAACTTTTCGCTGCTGCTGCCTTAATCAGTAAAGGGCAAACCTCCCTTTTTGAAGGGGGAGGTAAGGATTTGCCTCTACCAGAGGAAGCTATAAAACCTCAAGGTTTGGTTGGCTCCTTCACCCTTAAGGAGCTCCAGAATATGGAGCTGGAAGCCACCGGTTTTGTCTTTACCCACCAGGTAGCTGCTACCGGAGCAGCGCAGCAGCCCAAGGTAACCGAGCTACCTGCAGCCCCAAATCTATACCTAACTATTCAGCAAAGAAGCAAGCTGCGCCTGGAGGATCTTAAAGCTATCCTAAAGCGTTACCCCGGTAACTGTCCAGTCTATCTGGAGCTACAACCTTTAGGG
>WREE01000029.1 GCA_009779515.1 Symbiobacteriaceae bacterium | reverse complement strand
CTTCCTCAATTTTTTCCCGCAGGCGCCGCACGGTTACATCCACAGTGCGCCCGTCGCCCCCTGCCCGTTCATAACCCCAGACCTGCTCCAACAGCTCTTCCCGTGTATAAACGCGACCTGGGTTTAAAGCCAAATGCTTCAGAAGTTCGTATTCTCGCAAGGTTAGGGCGATCTTTTCTCCTCCCTTGCGAACTTCATAAAGAGCGGTATCCATAATAAAGTCTCCGATATTCAGAGGAGTCTTGGGGGTATCGCTGATCCCTTCCCCAGCGTAGAGAGTGCTGCGGCGTAGAAAGGCCTGCACCCTGGCAATAAGAATCCGCATGGAAAAGGGTTTAGTAATGTAGTCGTCAGCCCCCGCCGAGAGACCGTTGACAATGTCACTTTCGCTCCCTTTGGCAGTTAGCATAATAATAGGCAAAGGTAGTTCCCGTCGCACCTCGCGACAAACCGAGATACCATCCAAAGAAGGGAGCATTAAGTCCAGGAGAAGGAGGTCTGGCTGCCAGGCTAGAGTTTCCCGCACCGCCTCTCGACCATCCCCCACCACACGAACCTCGTACCCTTCCTTTTCCAAATTATATTGCAAAATATCGGCAATAGGTTTCTCGTCTTCAACTACCATAATTTTCTGAGGCATAAAGCCACCTCCTAAGGAAGTTAAGTCTTGTTGTATTCTCTTTAAACTTCCTTCTTCCCTCCCCTGACAACAATATGTAATGAAATCCCTCACAGGGAATTATCGCTTCCTCAGGTAAGATCATACTCCACGGTTTCACAGTTATCCAAGCGAAAGCTCATCATTTCTTCAAAAGGTAACCCCTTAAGGTAACGGTTAATAACCCGGGAGGTAAAACCGTGGCCAATTACCAGGACACTTTTCCCGGCGTGAACCTCCCCCATATGCCGCAGAGCGGCAACAGCGCGAGCCTCCACCTGGCGCACACTCTCCCCGCCGGGAATCGCCTCGTCCCAATACTTGTTGATAGGATCTCTTGCCCATACTTCCGGATAGCGCTCGGCAGCTTCGCTCCGGATAAGTCCCTCGTAAACCCCCATGTTAATCTCTACAAGACGCGCATCGAACTCCAAAGGGAGTTGCAAGGCTTCAGCCACTATCTCGGCAGTTTTACGGGCTCTTAGCAGAGGTGAGGCTATAATTATATCAAAGGAACGACCTTGTAAGAAAGCAGCAAGCTCTGCCGCCTGCTGCAACCCCTGAGCATTGAGGGGAATATCCAGGCTGCCCTGGTAACGCCCTTCGGCGTTGTAAGCGGTCTCCCCGTGACGGGCGATAGTTAGTTTCATGGTTTACCTCCTTTTTTTGTTAAAGCTAAACAAAATGCTCTGGGGTTGCCTACTATGCACCTTTGGTGCCAGCAGCATTCCAGAGCATTGCCCAAATTGGGAATAATATTTTATGGCAAATAATCCAGGGGATCTACGTAGCTACCGTTAATAAGCAGCTCGAAGTGTAAGTGGTGACCAAAGCTATAACCGGTGTTTCCCTCGACGCCGATGGCCGATCCCTGAGATACCCCATCGCCAACCGAGACGTAGATAGCGGCCAAATGTGCGTAACGGGTCACTCGCCCATCCCGATGATCGATGGTGACTAGGTTGCCTAAGCCGCCATTATCCCACCCGGCATAGGTGATGATACCGGAATCGGCAGCCACGATGATGGTGCCACCCCCGTTGGCGATGTCGATACCCCGGTGATACCCCAAGTCGCGCCAGCCAAAGTAGGAGGATAACCTACCCCAGATAGGCCAGATCAGTGTCCCGGTTCCTCGGTCATCCGGCATTTTGGTGCCGCGGACAATAACTTCGGCGACAGGCAACAAAGCCCCGCTCTCTTCATCGCTGATAACTTCCAGCTGCAGACGCCCTTTAACTATACCATTCTCTTTAGTCTGCTCATAACGAACCTTCTGCATCCCGGGAATACCATATCGGGAGACATAAGACTCGTAGCGATACATGGTATCGTCCCAGACGGTGATGGTGTCATAAGGGATTTCCTCTTCCACTTCCACGATTTCCATGACGACTACCCCCACCAGAGGGGTGGTCTCAGCAGGTAGGATAAGAGTATCCCCGGGCATTAAAGCGCCAAACTGCAGGTGAGGGTTAGTGGCAATAAACTGTTCCATAGCGACTTCGATATCCATATTGTTGTCGGTGGCTCGCGCCATGGCCAAGTCCCACAGGCTATCGCCCATTTGCACCGTGATGGTGCGCTGCTCTTCACACCCCTGCAGCAAGTACTCGGTGGCTTCTTCGATGCTGATGACCTCTTCAGGTTTTACGCGTTTGCGCATCACCAAGATCTCCTCGGCAAAAAGAGCGTGAATAGTGTAAGTGTGCTTGGACTCCACATAGCGCAACCGCAGGTTGTCGAGAACCTGGTTAGCTGCCTTGGCGTTGGCCAAAGGAAGGGTTGCTTTGTCGGAAACTTGCAGGATAGAAGCCTCGGTATAAACCTCTAAGGAGTTCCAAAGCTGCTCCCGCACCAGGAAAGGGTCGGTGTACTTGCCATCCCAGTCGGATTTCCACACCGGCTGTACGGAAACAGAAGGCTGAAGGAAAAGGTCTAAGTCGGCATACTCGGTACGGGCAGCCAGTATTTCGTCGAGCCACGCACTTAAGCCGTCGGCATTCTGCAGCACCCCTAAAACCCGGTAAAGAGCTTCACCAGGGGCAGGATCCTCCACGGCAAGCCGCACTTCAAAGGCCTGACGAGGAAAGGCGGTAGCTCCGGCAATGCTTGCCATGACAAGGAGCATGGTTACTCCTCGCAGTAACGGGCGGGGGATGCGTCGCCAGGTGTCGCTGACTATTTCGTATGTAGTGCGTCGTTTGCGCCAGGGGGCTAAAGTTACTTGTTTCTGGGCTAATCGGTGATCTGCCAGCAGAATTTCTGGAGATAGAAGGCGCTCCATGGCGTTAAAAACTAACGATATCCCGAGTAATAAGCGCCTGAAAAACCTACTCATGTAGCTACATGCACATCCTTTTTGACGGGGCGACAGGCTTAAACATTACTAGCGTTTGGGAGTAAGATGCAGTGGTTGTATACGCTGTATAAAGGAAAAGGCAACGGAGAGTAGCCATACCCCAGGTAACCTTTGCTGTCACCAAAGGCCGAAGCTAGTCAGCAGCAGGGTTTACTTAACATGAGAGTGCCGATGGCAGCTTCATCGAGGAGGATTGTAACACACTTGTAACCTTAAAGCAAGCATTTTTTTCACAATTATGTAATATTTACCTTATAGGCTGTTTTTTTTCCTATTATTTGCTATACTGTAGCTACCAACGTGAAGGAGGTTTTCTTGTCTATGAACCATAATGTTACTTCATACCGCTCCTGCCATAAGCAACGCCGGACTCGACGCCTCCTCGGTTTACTGGTATTGCTGCTGTTGGTATGGGGATTAAGTTATTTAACTACGAATTTAATACCTTCATGGTGGAAGTCTTCCTCTCCCTCTCTCCCCCCTACCGAAGCAAGCCTGCCAACAGAACCACCAACTCCGCCCCCCACGGAACCACCTACTCCCCCTCCTACGGAACCACCTACCGATCCCCCCACCATTCCCTGGCCTTCTTACGAACCCCCGGAGCCGGGGGTGGCGCCAGAAATATTGGGAGTTACCGAGGATCTGGCGGACGATCCCTTTTTCGATCTTACTTTTTTCATCGGCGATTCCATCACTACCATGCTCACGGCTTTTGCTGCCTTCGATACCCGTCCCTATCTGGCTGAAATTGGTCTAACCTTGGTTAGGGCTAACCTGGCAGTCTACAACTTTACCAGCTACGACCCCCGCCATATCTTTATCCTGCTGGGAGCCAACGACTTAGTCAACAGCAATCTTACCACGGAAAATTTTCTCGCCAACTATAAAGAGCTTATCTTGACCCTCAGAGAACTATTCCCTCAAGCCATGGTCTATCCCCAGAGTATCCTTCCCCTAGCCTCCTTTCACCCCGGCAACAACGGTCTCAACAACGAACGCATCCTAATTTTTAACCTGGCTTTGGCGGAGTTCTGCCGAGAGCAGGAGCTCCCTTTTGTCGATATTGGGCAAATCTGGCGCCTGCCCGATTCCTCTCTACACCCCTTAATAACCAGTGACGGCTTGCATATTAACTATCGCTATTACGGCAGCTGGCTACAAATTCTCAAAGACTACGCCTTAATAGCCACCGCTCGTAGCGAGATGGCAGAGTAGAAGCCCATGAACTGCGTTCACCCATGGCATGATAGAAACAGGCTTCTACTCCGCCACGGGAACCGGGGCGCAGGAGCGAAGCTCCTGTAAGCGCAGGCAGGCTTTGCCTGCCGTAGCGACCAGGGGTTTGGGGGCGGGTAGCCCTCATCTAGCAGGTAGACGCCCATGAACTGCGTTCACCCAGAGGTAGCCCCATTTATCTTAGGTCTCTTTAGCACCGACAGGCAGTGTGACAAAGGGGGGATAATATGCAGGAGTTAGGGCGCAAAGAGCTGCTGGATTTTCTGGAAGTAATTTTTAACTTCCTGGAAGAAGGGGTGCTGCTGCTGGACAACAGCGGTATGGTTACCTTCTATAACCAGGTGGCAGCCTCCCTGGAGGGGTTACATCCTCAGCAGGCAATCGGACGCCATATTGATGATCTTTACGATAAGGAGAGCCTGGTGAGCCGTGCCTTACACCAGGCTCTTTTGGGCAGCGACTGCGATGATATTTTACTCACGGAGTTCGATGACCGAGGTCGCCCCGTGCGCATTCAGGTGCAGTGCTATCCCTTACGCCTACAAGACCGCCAGGTGGGAGTTCTGCGCCTAACCAGGGACTTAGCTCTCTGGGCGCCGGAACTTCGCGAAAAGGCGTCCCTGCTTCCCGAAGAAAGTGGTCGGGATAGTGACCTTGAAGACGGTGCCGCTCTCTTAAGTGGTAAAAGCTCCTTTGCCTTAACTCTGCAGCAACGCCTGAGGTTTTTAGTGGCAGCCCAGGGAGCTATCCTCATCTGGGGTCCTCCCGGCAGCGGGCGCAGCTCCCTGGCACGCCTAATTCATCAGCAGGCCTCCCTGGGGAGACCTTACTTAACCTGCGACTTCCGTTTTCGCAGTGCCACTGCTCAGGAGCTCCTTTTATTAGGGGGCGGTAACACTTTGGGCTTGTGGCAACAGGCTCTGGGCGGCTCCCTGGCTTTGGAGGAACTCCACCTTGCCTCGCCACGTTTACAAAACCGCCTGGTGGAACTGTTGGCTCATCCTGAGGCTCCCCGCTGCTTTCTCATCTTGCCCGGTAACCCGGAAGAGGCAGTCCAGAGTGGCAACTTACACCCCGGCTTGGTGGAACGTGCGGTGATGCAGGTAGAGCTTCTCCCCCTCTCAGCGCGGGAAGACGACTTACCCCAAATTTGCCAGTATTTACTGCATAGGATTAACCAACGCCTCAAACGGCGTATCTTCGGACTCACCCCTTTAGCCAAAGATGCTTTACAACGTTACCCCTGGCCGGGAGGGTTGCGGGAACTCTACAGCGTTTTAGAAGGAGCTGTACTCCAGGCATCCGGTTCGGTGATTACCCCCGATCTCCTCCCTCAGCAGCTGCATTTGGTCAACCAGGGGCAGCTTTCACCCCACCCTATACCTCCTTCTTACCCTCAGCGTTACAGCCCTTTGCGCTTTTCGGCCACTCTGTTGGCAGACGACGCTTCAGCTCCTCTCTTTTTACCTCGCGAGGCGTATCTGGCAGCTGCTTTAGATCAGGAACTGCTGCCGGATAATACCCAAGAAGCTGAGAATCTCGAGCTGTCACCCGTAAGTGAACCAGAAAGCAGCAATCCCGATGAGGGGTTGCTGCTCCAACCTTCCACGCGCAGCCAACAACGTCGCTATGGTGAGCTGGAGAAGCGGATGATTATCGATGCTCTGCAGATTCACGACAACGATCTGCGCGCTGCCGCTAAGGAGTTAGGGATGCGGGAGACTACCCTGCGCCGCCGCCTGATACAATACCAAATTAGCATTGATGTCTAAATAGGATGTGAGGGCTAACTTTCCTAAGGGAGAGTTGGGCTCGATGGCTATATTGACTATATTCTGACTGAATAGTATAATGGAAGCAGCTCCACAAGATGCATTTAAATACACAGTTAAAGGAGAATAGCTTCTATGGAAAATATCTTCTTGAAGTCCAAAACTCACGGCAGATTTTCCTGGGAGAATTTGGGTAACATCAAAGAAGGACGTGGCGATTTAGGGGAAGAGATGCCGGTTTTAATCTACCGTTTAATGCAATTCACCATGCTGGATGTCCTCGCTAGGGAGTATGGTCTGGAAAAGGCTAACGATTTCCTAAGAGCTGCCGGTCATTTGGCTGGTAGCGAGTTTGCCAAAAACACCCTGGATTTAACCGTAAACTTTAACACCTTCATCGCTAACCTGCAAAAATCCCTGCTTGATCTGAAAGTAGGCATTTTACGTATGGAAGCCTTCAATAGCGATACCGGGGATATTGTGCTCACTGTAGGGCAGGATCTGGACTGTAGCGGTTTATCGGTAACTGACGAAACGGTGTGCGACTACGACGAAGGGTTTATCGCCGGCATTTTGCAAACCTATACCGGTAAGCCCTACCGAGTACGGGAGATAGACTGTTGGGCAAATGGCGACCGTGTCTGCCGTTTCCACGGACAAGTAACCTAGGTTAAGCATGCTCTGAAAACCTTAAGTATGTCAGAGTATTCACTTCCCTTAGCGACTATATAAAAACTTGCCGACGCCCAGTTGGGTCATTGTTGGGGGCAAAGCTCTTTGGGGAGCGCCTCTCATAAGAAAGGTCGGTCTCTTTGGCGGAAGGAACACGCAATATGTTGCAGCCGGATAATCTTTACCAAGCCACGGCCGATAAACTGTTTAATTATCTGCGAGATATAATCTTCAAGCCTGGCCAAGCCAATCTTGTCCCTGAAGAATTATCCGAAGAGTTTCAGAATTTCGCTCATGGCTTAAAGTATTATACTTACGTGGTGCAAGAAACCATCGCACTGGCTAAGGCTTTAGCCAGTGGCAATTTGCATGTACCTTTACCGCCACCCAGTAACGAAATTGCTGCCCCTTTAAAAATGCTCCACGCCTCTTTAGCCCATCTTACTTGGCAGGCTCAGCAGGTAGCCGAAGGGGATTATCAGCAACGGGTGCAGTTTATGGGTGATTTCTCCGCCGCTTTTAACAATATGGTTATCCAGCTCGATGAACGGCACAAAGAAGCTCGTGCGGAACGAATTCGCCTGGAGCGCTATGTCGACCTCATGTTGGCTAACTGCCCCGACCCGGTACTCCTTTTCGATTGTGATGCCCGTCTGGTAAGCGCCAGCAACTCCTTCATGGACTTGGCTGCCGTCACCTCTCCGGGAGCGATCAACGGAACTACCTTAGAAGAGCTTATGGGGCGCTTTTTCACTCCAGAATCTTTAGCATTTATTGAGTATATGTTCGAGGTTTCCCTGAGGCAGAAGCGCACCTTACGCACCGAACAGGAGTTCTTTCTGGAAAACGAAGTCCATGCCCGTCTGTACCAAATGCAGATTACCCCCATGTTGGAAGAAGACGGTACTCCGGCGGGAGGAATGATGCTCCTCCACGAAACTACCGAATTAGTGCGCGCCCGCAGCGAAGCAGACCGAGCACGGCGCTTGGCGGAACTCTCCTCCCAGGCTAAGTCCGACTTTCTGGCACGGATGAGTCACGAGATGCGCACCCCTTTAAACGCCATTATCGGCATGGCTACCATCTACGGTTCCTCCGACGAGGCTGCCCAAAAAGACCACTGTGTCCAAACTATTAGTTTTGCTTCCACCCACCTCCTCTCGGTCATCAGCGACGTTCTCGATATGGCACAAATCGAAGCTAACCGCTTTACCCTTCTCTTTGATGCTTTCGATCTTTCTCACCTTATCCGCCGCATTGTCCGGGAGATGACTTACCGCATGGAGGAGTATAACCACACCTTCAAAGTGGAGGTAGACCCTCAACTGCCACGTCTGGTCAACAGCGATGAGCAGCGTATTTACCAAATCCTCATCCACCTCCTCTCCAATGCCGTAAAATTTACTCCTAAGGGAGGGCTCATCTCCCTGGAGCTAACTGTTCTAGAACAAGACCTTGCTAATAACCACTGTATTTTACAGCTGGCGGTGCAAGATAACGGTATCGGTATACCTAAGGAGCAGCATAGCCGTCTTTTCACTGCTTTCGAGCAAGGAAGCGGAGGTTTTAGCCGCAAGTTTGGGGGAACCGGTTTAGGCTTAGCCTTGGTCAAGCTTATTGCCGAAAAGCTGGGCGGTTCCGTGGAGTTACAATCGGAACTGGAAGTAGGCTCTCTCTTTACGGTGCGCATCCCTATTCAGATAATAGCGATGGAGTTGGAGGAGGAAGCGGCTGCCCCAACCTCTACCCTCCAGGAAAGCTTCGCTGCCAACAGCACCGGCATCTTCTCCGATAAGCATATCCTACTGGCTGAAGATAACGATATTAACTGCGAGGTTATAGTCGCTTTGTTGGAACATACCGGGGTTAATATCGATGTGGCTCCGGATGGGGCTGCTGCTGTCGATTTATATATAAAGTCCCCGGAGGCATACGACCTAATCTTAATGGATATCCATATGCCTAACATGGACGGCTACCAAGCCACTACCCTCATTCGCTCTTCCGGTTTACCCAACGCCAAAGCCATACCGATTATTGCCGTCACCGCCAATGTCTTTCGCGAAGATGTGGAACGCTGCCTGGCAGCAGGGATGAACGGTCACTTGGGTAAGCCTTTGGACGCCGAACTGCTTATCGCCAGGCTCAAAGAGTATTTTTAAATAAAAAAGCCCCCCTTACCGCGAAGGGGGGCTTTTTCTTACACATTACCAATATAAACATATTCCAAATACTTTCGGGCTACGGCAGCTAAACGCTGCAGAGTAGCCACTGGGGTAGCACCCACTTCCAACATACGGTAACGAGGAAAAAAGCGGCTGAGATGCAGGGGTATCTGAGGCGAAAGGGCAGCCAGCCAGGCTGCCAAGGCTTCAATCTCTTTGCTATCGTCATTTTCTCCCGGAATAACCAAGGTGGTTATCTCCAGGTGGCAACGCTGCCAGACTGCCGCCACCGTTGGCAACACCCACTCCAGAGAACCTCCTATCTTAGGGTAAAAGGTAGTATTAAACCCCTTAATATCGATATTCATGGCATCGACATAAGGGAGAAGCTGCGCCAGAGGCTCCGGGGAGATAACCCCGTTGGTCACCAAAACCACCTTCTCCCCGGCTTGCTGCAGCTGAGGAGCACAATCCAGCAGATACTCAATAGCTACCAGGGGTTCATTGTAGGTAAAAGCCACTCCTACACTCTGAGGGTAGCTACCGGCTATCTCCACCAACTCTGGGGGGGAGATATACCTGGTGGGAGGTATCTCCCGGGAGATACGGAAATTCTGGCAAAAGGAGCAATTCAGGTTGCAGCCGTAGCCGCCTACCGAAAGTATATAACTGCCAGGCTGAAAGCGGTAGAGGGGCTTTTTTTCTATAGGATCCATAGCCAGGGAAGATATGGCTCCGTAGTTAACTGCCAGCAGCTCCCCACCCTGGTTGATCCGTCCGGCGCACAACCCTGCAGACCCGGGAGCCACCAAACAGTTTTGGGGGCAGGTAAGACAGCGGCAGTAATCTCCCTGAGGCTCCCAAAATCGCGCCACCGGTGGTGGCGGCTTACTCCTTGGCACCATGGCGCACGACCTGGAACCGCTCCAGAGTGTACTCTTCGTGGGGAGCGATTCTCCCCTTCTCTAAGGCAATGGCGACTTGTTCCTTAGGGGTAGTGATGCCCTCCAGCCTGGGAAGCAGCAAGCCCCGACGTCTGCCGCTACTAACGATAACCCCGTAGCGCTGAGGATCCAGTTCTTCCAGTCCGGTGATCACCTCCGGAGGAAGGAGAATATCCACACTGTAAGTAAGGTCTTCCAGTTCAGCGGGAGTAATGGGCGAGAAACGGGTATCGTGAACCGCTGAGGAAACACTGTTACGAATTATTTCCTCGGCAACGCTGTTGCTGGTAGGGGCAATCGTGCCAATACACCCTCGCAGCTTTCCTTTTTTACGGATAGTGACAAAAACTCCAGCTCTATTTTGGAGCATTTCCCGGGGAAGGTCGGGAGGAAGCTGTATAACCTCCCCTTTAGTCACGTAGTTTTCCACATTGAGGCGCGCCAGGCTGACGTAAGGGTCTTCCCCCAGCAGAGGAAGTAAGCTGGGAGCAGTAGCAGTAGCGTTAAAGGCTACTGTCAGGTAACCCACCCCATAAGTCCCTTCGTAGGCAAGAAAAGTAGTGGCCAAAGCTAAGCCATCCAGTGCCCCTAACAGCACCGCTAGGGAACGCAAACCGCATTCCGCAGCAGCGCGGGACAAAGCCGGAGGAATGGCCATGAGGCGGGGAACATCGGCAGCTACCAGACACTCTTGCACCAAAGCATCGAACCGGGGACCTTCGGGAAGGTACCCGTAAGGTCCTTCCCGGGTAAGCTTATGGGACATATCGCCACTGGCGATGATGATATAGCGGCGCTGCAGCTTTGCGGCTGCGCGCCGGATGCAGATACCTAAGCGGTAGTGGTCTAGCAGAGAAAAACCCGCGATAGAGATACGCACCAGGGAGCAGGTGGGCTGAATAAAGTGGAGGGGAACTAAGACGCCGTGATCCAGCTTCTTCTCCTTCTCCCCCTGGCTGCCAGCAGGAAGCCCCTCCCTTTGCGCCTCCTCGGCAATACCTTTGGCCAGCTCGGGGTCATAGCTGACGCGCTGCTTGATCTCTCCCGCCCCGAAAGCAGCGAAATCTCCGGCAGCTTCCACCCCGGGGGCAATATGAAAATAGTCGGCATAGGAGATAGCATGAGGGGTGATCATCACTATAGTCTGAGGCTGGTAGGCAAAAACCTCCTCGCTTATTTGCTGAAAAGCCTGCCTTGTAGCCGGAACTTCGTCCCCTTTGCCCACTCCCGGCACCAAAAGCGGGGGATGGGGCATCAGATATCCTTTAAGCATGATGATTACCTCCTACCATGTACCTACGGAAAGGTTGCTTGAAATGAAAGGTTTATATACTCCGCCCCGGCTTACCACCCAGCGCCTGCTGCTAAGGCCTATGCGTTACAGTGATCTGCAGGGGATGCACCGCTTACGCAGCGATCCAGAAACCGCAGCTTTAATGGGGATTAGTGTACCCCCAAACCTGGAAACAACTGCCAACTACCTTCGCAGTATGCTGGATGGCACCGCAAGTGGCAATTGGCTCTTTTGGGTATTAACCCTGCCTGGCCAAGATGCCTTTTTAGGTTCCATTGTGCTCTGGAATTACCATCCCGACAATAACGAGGCGGAAGTTGGTTACAGCCTGCTGCCTGAGCACCGTGGTCTAGGCTATATGCAGGAGGGGCTGCAGGCAGTTATCAACTATGTTTTTACCTGGATGCAAATAGCCGCCATCAATGCCTATACCAAAGTGGACAATACCCCTTCGCTAAACCTTTTAGAGCGCTGCAGCTTTACTTATCTGCGCCAGGTCTTTGACGAATCTGCCAGTGGCGAAACCATGCACCTGGCTCACTACGCCATAAAGAACCGTTTGACGTATTCCCACCCCACGCACTAGTGCGCGGGGACCCCGGGTCCAGTAGGTACGGCTTGTTTACCCTTACTGGAACTACGTTCCAGAACCACGCGGTCGCGTGTTTGATCGTGTACACACACTCCAGCGGGACGATTACCATCGTCCCCTACAAAATGACTGCTGCTACATTGAAACAACCCAATCGTCGTGTAACCGTGACTTATTAGTCCCTGCACCATATTGGTGATGGAATTTCGTAGGGGCAGATGGCAATCTGCCCGTTGATGTGGTGTAGAAGCCAGCATTAATAATTCCATGGGTGAACGCAGTTCATGGGCTTCTACTCTTTTTTCTCGGCAAGCTCTTTGCGGGTGTTTTCGATGGCTTGGCGCATAATTTCCCGACGGT
This sequence comes from Symbiobacteriaceae bacterium, assembly GCA_009779515.1. Classification (GTDB taxonomy): domain Bacteria; phylum Bacillota; class JAAYKD01; order JAAYKD01; family WRDA01; genus WREE01. Next base: position 3,807 of record WREE01000029.1, on the reverse strand, counting down.
GCAGCTCATCGGTGACCAGTGATTCCGGGTAAGGGAAGCGGGGAGCGTCGGGGTCATCGGGCTTGTACATGACTAAGGCGCCCTGGAAGCCAATAACTGTCCCGTCACAGACAGCATGGAAGTTGTTGATCAAATGCCCCTGGTAGAGCTCTTCGGAGGCAATAATTTCCCCCATCTTCACCCGGTCGCCCACCGCCTTGAGGAGAATACAAATATATAGCCCGCTATCGTAGGGGATACGCAGGATACGGATATTTTCTTCCCGCTCCCGCAGCACCAGGTCTCCGGTGGCGGAGCGCACATAGTTAATCTCCCGCACTTGCAGTGGTATCGTGCGTGCGTAAAGCAGCTGGTTTACCGTAGCAACTTTGGCAAGGACGATGGGATACATAATCCCCATAACCAGTACCACAACAGCGTAGATTGCCCCCCTAAGAACCATACCGCTTAGCTCGCCTTGGTTAAGATCTTTAAGCCAGGCAACGCTACCTAAGAAGATAGTCCCGGTCACCAAAGTGATCACCAGCCCTACCCCTTCGGTGAAGATATACTCGGTAGCAAAAAGCTGGACAGTCTGGTTGTTGCTAATGCCTACTGCTTTAAGGGTAGCCAGCTCCACCCGTCGTTCCAGGAAAGTAATAAGGGCGATGGTGAGAACACCCACACCCATGAACAGGAAGATAAGAAACATGAGAAAAGAGGTAGGGGTATAGGCTTGTTGCAGCATAGAGCCGCCCAAAAGCTGCGGTAGCTGGGTGTTGATAAAGATCGCTCGGGGATAGACAGAGGTGAGCCATTCCACCAGGTGGGCTATCGTAGCCTCCTGGTGGTTTATTTGTATAAGAATAGCGTTCGTGGGGTAATTGGGCGCCAGGTTTTTTAAGGTGTCCCAAGTGATAAGAGCCACCGGGTAAGCTTCGTGGGGAATAATACCGACTACCTCTACCTCCTGAGTGGTAATTTGGGGCGAGCCGCTGTAGCTCAAGACTATCTTTGACCCCAGGGTAAAGCCGTACCGGGTCGCCCATTGCTCCGGCAGCGCCACTTCACCTAGGTAGCGGGGCAAACGTCCTTCCATAGAAGGGGCGCTGGCGCGGTAAAAGGTAGTTGCCTGTTCGTGAACCAGGGTGCGAAGGCTGCCGTAAAGGGTATCCAGTTGCAGCAGTTTAACCCCTTCCTGCTTTTGCAGAATATTTCGGCTGTAGCGTGGTCGAGGTAAGATATTATCTGGGTACATGGTCTCACCCTCACCCAATAGGATGAGGGTATCGTAGTTAGGAAGGTCTAAGGGGGAGATCCGCGCCATACCGCTACGGGTGGAGCTGATGATTAACCCGCCGTAAAGGATATAGAGGCTTCCGGTGAGACCAATGAGCAGGGAGATAACCAGTAGGCGCCAGCGCCAGCGGATAATGTTGCGCCAACTTAAGCGGAGGATACTGGCGATTTGCTCATTCATGGCGTAACACCTCCATAATGGAAAGGTTGGCAGTCCGTAACCCCGGCATTAGGCTAAAGCAAGCGGCAAAGATAAAAGAGAGGGTCGCCACCGCCAAGGCATCGAAGATAGTCCCCCGCAAGATAGCGAACCACCCCACCCCGTTGGTAAGCTGAGTTAAACTGGCGGGGACACGGAAGAAGATAAAACCGAAAGCAGCACCCACCAGGGAAATGACTAAACCCTCGGAGACTACCATAGTCACCACCTGGGGACGGGTTGCTCCTACCGCCTTAAGAATGCTAATCTCCTTTTTCCGCTCACTGGCCATAATAAGCAAGTTGGAAGCCACAACTAAAGCAGCGTTACCAAAGATAAGCAAGGTAAAGGGGAGGCGCAAGTCCAGGGGCATGGCTTGCTGAGCCTCTTCATAGACAACCAGTTCGGCGGCATCCCCGGAAAGGGCTTCCAGGAGACCTCGCCGCTCGGCCTGCAGCAGGTGCGTAGGCGCACTGTAAAAGGTGTGCTGAGGGAAGAAAGAACGCAGGTTTAAGGTGGCATCTTCCAAATAGGAAAGGTCGTTGTACCCTAAAGTTATTTGCTCTGGCTGATACTCCTTACCACCAATTTCTTCCCACACTTTATACCAAGTGGTTAAGGGGATTTGGATCTCGGACAACTGCCAATAGAGCTGGGTTTCGTTGATCATTCTGGTGCCTATATCCAGCAACCCGATAACCGTAAAACGCATGGTTATCGGGTCTCCTGCCAGATAAACCGGCTCGCCCTCCACGTAAATAAGGCGGGGTACATCTACCCGAATAGTATCGCCAATTTGAGGGACACTATAACCCTCGGGCATATCTTGCATACGGGAAACCACTGCCACCATTTCCCCTTCATCTTCCGGCACGAACCAGCGACCAGTGCCCACCAGTTGGCGAGGGTGCCGAGCTTGCAGAGCGTCCATAGCGGCATCGCGCCCCCGCAAAGGGGTGGAGCGGCGGTAGCTCTCCACCGACACTGCCGGTATCTGGTAACGGGGGTAAAGCTGCGTAATCCCCGGCAAGGCGTACCTCAAGGCTGCTAAACCGTCGGAGGTAAAGTAGGCCTTCTCCTCACCACTGCTCAGGTATCCTCCCTGAAGCAGCTCCGGATGAAAGAAGGCAATATCGCTGCCGGGACTCTCTAAGAGAAAAGTATGTTGCCATAAAGAATCTCCGGAAGGAATAACCCCACCGAACTGGCGAGCATAAACAACAATCTCCCCTCCCAGGATAGCCCGGGAGGAAGCTTTATAGAGCTGGTTGTAGCCTCGGCTTAAGGAGATAGAGTAAGTTAGAAAACCGGCGGCAATACTCATGGAGATGATAGCAAAAATGCTCCTGGCTAAGCTGCGCCAAGCATTAGTCATCCCCAGGCGAAAAAAAGTCACGAAGTAGCCACCTCCTTGGTAATGGTCACCCCTGTAGCCTGGTTAAAATCCTGGATAAGTTTATCGATTAAGGCGCTTTGCTGCTGCACTTTGCCAAAGGTTTCCTCGGGGTTATCCCACAGAAGGTTTAACTCCTCCACCGACTTCCCCTGCTGCTCCACCCAGGTATAGTACTTCAAATTATGCACCCGACGCCGCTCCTTCATGGTGAGTTCCAGCATATTTTCCGTATCGCACCCCCGCAAATGGGTTGTAAAAACCACTGCTGCCCGGTGAGTATCAAAGGGGGCTTCCTTTCTTAACTCCTCTAAGCGAGAGCCATACATCTCCATAGAATCAGTAAGCACGGTGAACACCATATCGTTTTCGCTTAGCTCGTAGTATTTGGCAAATTTGAGGCAGCACAGAAGGTTAGCGATGCCGGAAATACCCAAAAGAGGCAGCAGCGCCAGCTTCTCGGGAGAAAGCCCTACCTGCTCCCGTAAGTAGGTTATCCCCGCTTCCTCGTTGAAGAGCTGCAACAGCTCCATCACAGCGTTATCGTCAACCCCGATAGCCATATCGGTATTGCGGACGTTGTGGATCCAGGGGATATGCTTGTCGCCAATACCTTCGATACGGTGGCTGCCAAAGCCGTTGTTCAAAATAGTCGGGCACTGGAGGGCTTCCCCTACCGCCAAACGAACTCCGGGGAAGATGTGCTTGATATAATCGGCACTCCCCAGGGTTCCCGCCGAACCTGAGGTTAAGCATATGCCAGCAAAGCGCTCTTGGTGCTTGCGATAATGATGATAAGCGCCTTCCATAGCTCTTCCGGTCAAGGTGTAATGCCACAGGTAATTACCCATCTCTTCAAACTGGTTGAGAATATAGGCATCTTCTCGGGTAGCTCTAATCTCCTTCGTTTTGTCGAAAATTTCTTTGACATTGCTCT
>WREE01000028.1:0-15000 GCA_009779515.1 Symbiobacteriaceae bacterium | reverse complement strand
ACCGGGATGGACGAACCGCTGGTGTATGAGTTGTTCCGCCAGGAGCAGCGCTCAGTAGCCAAGTTCGGAATGGATAAACGCTGAAAGCATCTAAGCGTGAAGCCAGCCTCAAGATAAGACTTCCCACGGAGATAATCCGGTAAGACCCCTGGGAGACTACCAGGTAGATAGGTCGGAGGTGGAAGCGTAGTAATGCGTTAAGCTGACCGATACTAATAGGTCGAGGGCTTGATCCCTAAAAAGGGGTTAAGCTGCACCAGAGAGTAAGAGAAACACGCTAATTACCAACCCTTACGAGTATCTCTATGTAATTCTCAGGGAGTGAGAGCTTTCTGAACCAACCTGGTGACCATAGCAGAAGGGATCCACCCGTTCCCATCCCGAACACGGAAGTTAAGCCTTCTCGCGCCGAAGATACTGTTAGGGCAACCTCATGGGAAAATAGGTTATTGCCAGGTATAAAAACCCCCCTTGTGGGGGATTTTTTATATCTGGGAACTATTTTCTTGAGGTTACAAAGCATCTCTAGCGCGAGAAGGCGGGCCTTCGCGACGAAGCGTGAGCGCCTAAAAATGTAGCCGTGGAACAGCCCTTAATGGGCTGTTGCCGGCGAACAGTTTGGCGCGAGGGGTGTTAGGGCAACCTCATGGGAAAATAGGTTATTGCCAGGTATAAAAAACCCCCCTTGTGGGGGGATTTTTTTATTTTCCCATACTTTCTTTACATCTTGTTAACAAGATGGCAAAAGGTATTGCATACCGGAAAAGGATGAGTTATACTCCCCCCGTAAATACCTGATGCCTCCCTCCGGCTCTTCGTCATCCGTGGGTGTAGCGGCCACTTGCTGGAAGTATGGGGAATGCCAGAGGGGCAATCGGGAATAACAAAGGAGGATCTTCATGCAGAAGAAATTCTGGTCTGCGCTACTCAGCATGGTAATGATTATTACCACCTTTAGCGGCGTAGTCTCGGCGAAGGGCTTTGGTGCTCCGTCCTACCAACTTACTGCCCCTACCAGCGTTAACATCGAGTTTGACGATGCAGTTCGTTCCGCTGTTGTCTGGGCACCCAACACCAGCTATACCCTTAGCGGTCGTTTGGCAGTGCAGGGCACTGAAAATGGTAACGGCACCAACAGACCTAGCGACCATACCCAGTATATGAGTTCGGCGCTGGTAGCAGAGCTTTTCGAAAAGATCACTGGCAGAAAAGCCACCACAGATGCCGACAAGACTCTGGTAATTGCTCTTTTAAACGATCCTACTGCTGAAGGGCAAGGGGAAGACAGGGAGTCTCAAACCGAGGCAGTATGGAAAGCAGCAGTAAAGAGAGCGTCTCAGTATGCGGTAAGCCGTTACTATGCCAGTTCTGCCCCGTCTAATACGGCAAGTACAGGTAGTAACGCAATACTAATGAACTACCTTGGTTATGCAGGCACTATATTATCCGAGGTAGATAGTGATGGTCGTTTCAATGTCTCCTTCGTACCGGAAGTCCATACCAAGCGCTACTATGGCTTTGGTATCAAGAGTCTTCGGGACGGCGACTGGATACCCTATGAGACTTCCAATAACACATCCGGTTCGGCTTCCGGAAGCGAAGCCCTTGCCGCTGCCGAAACGGCGTACAATGACGCCAAGGTTGTTTACGATGCGTATCGTGCCAAAACAATCGATTTGAATAACATTTATGATGATGTAGTAACAGTCAAGTATAGCGACCTCCCTGCTACTGCAACCGCATGGAATACCACCTATAACGAGCTGATAGCTGCAGTTAAAACCGGGGAAGAAGACTACAATAAGGCTGCAGATGAAGCATCGAGGTTGATGGCTATTCGTAATGCGTCCAAGGATGCCTACGAGGAGGTAGCCAAAAAGATTTATGAGGCATATAAAGATGCCCTCGATGCCCTTGAGCTTGCGGACAGCAAGGATGAACTTGATACCCTTACTTCTGAGCTAAACGCATTTCCCAATCCGCCTGCAACTGAAGCTGCATACGGCGACTATGCCACCTGGCTGAAGAGCACCGCTTATGTAAAAGTCCAGAGTATTGTTGATTTGACTTACGATCCTAGTGTAGACTTCCCGTTAGCGGCGCAGGCAGAGAAACTTATAGAAGAAAAAAATAAGATCGATACAGCAACGGGGCTCACTTATAAGACTATTGGCGAGGCCATCCTCAAAGTTGGATACGACGTCATAACTGTTCAGGAAACACTGGTAGCTAACTCTGCGACAGCAGCTGAAACCGCTGAGAAGATAGCTGCGACTGACCAAAAGAACTATGAAGAGGCTAGAGACGATGCTATCGCTAAGTGGAACTTGTGGAAGGATGCCGAAAAAGTCGACTTTGCAACTGCTAAGGCAAACTACGATAAAATCGTAGAGCAGAGGAACTTCTTCAATACCCAGAACACCACAAACAACAGCGATATGACAAGCAAGTACAACTACTGGCAGACTCTTCTTAACTCCGAAGGTACTGGCGCTATTACTGCATCCACCCCAGAAAACCGCTTACTCCAGGGCGCGCCTATTGAAATTCGCTTTCAATACCGGGTGCGCGATGGCGCTCAGTCCTTCCTGGCTGGCACTCGCTCCTCCCAGACTATCCAAGGCTACATAGTGGACGCCAACGGCAACGCTCCTGAGCGGGACTTCAATTACGAAGTGCGTCTGGGCAGTGCCACCGGCGAACTGGTAGCCAAGGGTAATACTAATGGTGGTTACTACATTTTTAACATTCCTAATGTAGAATTAGCCGACTACATCCTCTACCCCACCACGCGTTATGACCGCAAGCTGAACCGCATGGTTAATATTGACATTACCGAACCTTCTACCCAGTTTGCTTATACCGTAGCTTCTGGTACCCGCGCTGCTTTCTACAAAGCTGCGCTAAAAGAAACCACCGCTATCAGCGGGGTGGCTTATCAGCCGATCCAAATTACGGATATGTACACCTACGATGACAGAGATAGCTACGATGCTCGTGGGCGTACCACTGCCGGCTCCATGAGCGTGGCTGGCCGTCAGAACCAGTTCCTCTATGGGGTTAGCTTTGTGGCTATGGTGGGCAACCAGTACATTGCCAAGGGCCATACCATAAATAATACCAGCCAAAATGTGCTGCCCTCCGTTCGTCTGGAAAGTACACCCTATGTCTGGGACTACACGGCTGCAGGCTATTATCCTCCCTTTATTGTGGATAGTGAAGGTTACCTCTGCTACAACACCGCAGCCAGCGATGCTCCTCCCGTATTTAACCGCGTGGACTTCTGCTTTGCCGGCACTGGCACAGCCTCGCTGCGTCTGCGCACCAACGGTAGAGAGACCACCTCGCAACGCCCGCTGGAAGGTTACAACTCCGTTTTAACCATTAACGTGGAAAGCCCGGGTATTGTCGCTCACTTCTCCGGCTTAGAGATGAAGGAAATTAACTACGATAGCAAAGATCAGTTTGCTATTGGACTGAAATCCACCTCTACGGTTAACATCAACGAACTCCGCTTGAACCGTATCCGTTACGAAGGCAAGTCCGATGATGACCACTACCTGAAGAAGGAAGGCAAAGCCAACGCTGTTGATACCACCCTTACTTACCAAATTGTCGACAAAGATATTACCATCTACGTGCCTTGGGATCTCATCCTGGAAGGCGGCGCCGACTTACAGCTGGATCTGGACTTCCTCGCCAGCGACAAATCGGTCATCGCCTCCCGCACCATCACGGTTAAGAACTCCCTCTGGATTGCCAAACCGAGCCAGATGACCCTTACCGTGCAAGCTGCTAACAACTTCAACGCTGTGGTTACCGATCGCGACGGTATTGAGCAGAACCGCGCCCGCCTGGAGCTGTATGATGACATCAACGCTCAGATTGGCACCAACCGCTCCTACAACGTCGTCGGTGGTCGCTACACCTTCGAGAATGTCCGTCCCAACAAGGGCGGGGATATTACCTTGGTGGTTCGCGAGAGCGGCTCTTCCAACGCGGTCAAGGCTGTGGCTGTGCTGCAGGCAGTGGGACGTAACGACTACACTGCTACCATGGTCGCCGGCAGGGAGAACTCCGTGGTGGGTATTTCCACCCAGCTCTCCTTCGACGCCTTCCGCGCTAATGGCACTGCCGCAACCGACTTAACCACTGTCCAGCTCCTGAACGAAAATGGTAAAAAAGCCACCAATTTCGCCAACCTGGATCGGTTAATTCTCAACAATGCCGGCAATGGCAGATACAACATCAACCTTATTGGTCTGCGTCCGGGGAACTTCATTATGCGGGTCTCCACCACCAATATGACCAACTATGTTGATATTCCCTTCATGGTTTTACCGCTAACCATCGAATTTGTTGATGGCTTCTCGGCAATTACCTGGGATACTGCCTACGCCCGAAACTCAGATTACCGTAACTCCAACAAAATGGGCTTCACGGTTAAGAACCCTCTGAACAACAACACCGTGCCGGTCTCTATCGATAAGGATAAGTTCGAGCTTCTGACGGAAGATGGCGAGAAGTCCGAGTTAATCCCCACCTACGCTTCTATCCTCTCCCCGCTGAACGGCCGTCTGGTTCTCAGCGACAAAGAGTACAGCCGCTATCTGGTGGATAATGCTTATGACAACCATGAGTTCTATGTAAGCATTGTCGATACCCGTTCCGCCAACACCCGTAACGTGGAGGGCGACCTTTCCTTAAGGTTCTACCTGAACGTGCGCGATGGCGTTTCTACTGGCACTACGCGTTCCGTGGAAGGCTTTACCGTTCCCATTAAGAAGCCGTCCATAACTGCTAGCCCCAACCGGGTGAACCGTGGTTCCACCACTTCTGTTGACCTCTTCGTTAAAGACGCCAACGGCAACCCTGTGGTGGGAGTTCAGGTAACCACCGAGGCAGAGAATTTCGCCCAGCGCACCAACAGCGAAGGTAAGACCACTTACCTCTTCACTCCGCTGACTACTGGTAGCAGCAAGCGCTTCGACATCACTGCCTTCAACGAGGATACCACTGTCTCCACTGGCGTCACCGACAGCGGCGCCCCCATTTACGACATCGTTAAAGCTGACCCAGTGTTCACCACTGTCCAGATTATTAACGACACCACTCCTCCTACCCTGGTGCTGAACCCCTACATTAGCGAAACTACCAAGTCCGCCGTGACTATCTCCGGTAGAATTGCCGACGAGGGTGGGCTCTCCGAAATTATTGTAGGCGACAAGGGACGCCGTTTCAACGGTCTCACCGAGTTCGACTTCTCCTACAATGTTGGGTTAGAGTATGGTCGTAACGAAATCTTTGTTATGGTCATTGACATGGCTGGCAACTCTTATGATGTCACCCTCATTGTCCAGCGCAAAGAGGCTTCCCAGATTATTCTCACCGCTGGCAGCACCGAAACCATTGGAGCCTTTGGCTTGGATGTGCCGCCGCTCATCAAGAACGGCATCACCTTCCTGCCTATCCGCTTTGTCTTCGAGAATATCCTTAAGGGCAAAGTCGACTTCAACGATGCTACCCGCACCATTACCGCCAGCTTCATGAACCACACCTTAGTCATGACCGTTGGTTCTACCAGGGTCACCTTCGACGGTGAGATTGAGGAACTGGCTGCTGCTGCCGAGATCGATCCGGTAACCAACCGTGCTTTGGCGCCTATTCGCACCATCCTGCAACGCGCTGGTGTCCAGGTCGACTGGATTGCCGCTACCGGACAGATTATTATCACCGGTGCTGGTGATACCGATGTCATTACTTATCCTTCCGCTCCTTCTACCCCTCCGCCCACCACTCCCCCTGCCACTCTTCCTGCTCCCGCTCCCACCCCTGAGGTAGAAGTAGAGCCGGAAGTAGCGCCGGAGTAGGAAATAGTAAGTAGCAGTTAGTTTAGGTAACGACTATATGGGTTGCTAAGACCCGCGAGGGCCGCTTTCGGGCGGTCCTCGTTTTTGGTAGGAGGATATATATTATGGGCAACAAGACTCGCTACATTTTTATTTGCTTAGCTCTTTTACTGGTTTTTGCTCTGCCACCGGTAACTTGCCTGGCGGCGGCAGATACGGTAACCCTTCTGGGTGCCACCGCCAGCAGTGAGGAGTTTATCTCTTCCCCGAACAACAGCGATATGGCCTGTTATATCTACTTTTTTAACACGCATATTTTCCCGGATGGTTCGGAGTATATGGTGCGGGTGGAGGGTCCCCGAGGCTACAACCGGGAGTATAGCATACGCCAGGCAGGTAGCAGTGGGGTGAGCATTTACTTAATTGTCCCCTGGGAGATTGGGATCTACCGCCTAACTTACTATGTCAACGGTGGGCAGCAAAATATGACCCCCAACTCTACCAAAGAGATTGCGGTTCGTTACAATGTGGAGTATTGGCTGAGCAGCGAAACCCCGCATATTGAAGATACCCGTCTGGAAATTGGCGGTAGGCTCACCGATTTTTACGGCAATCCGGTTTCCGTGCGTCCCAAGTTTTCGGTGACCGGCGCTGTTATGGAAGGGGAGAGCTTAAGCTCTGGGGGGTACTTTTCCATCCGCCTGGAAAAGCTCACCACCGCTGGGCGTAAAGCCCTGCGCTTTTATGTGGAGGATGTAGAAATTGTCGCCTGGGATGTTGCCTCTAACCCCCTGGCGCGCCTTTATGTGGCGCCGGGAACTTTGGTGGCGGATCGTCCCCAGAGTATTGATGTTAAGGCAGCTTACGTGAATGAGAACCTGGTGCGTTTCGAAGAAGAAGGAAACGCCCTGCTGGTGGAGCTGTATGGAGTGCCTATAAGAGTGAGTTCGGTGGGTACTCCCTTGGATTACGATTTTTACGACGATGATAACACTCACTATCTGAGAGCGGTTTTTAACGCCAATACCCTTAGAAGCGGGCAGATTATCTTTGAAGGTTCGGGTATGTTAGAGCTCACCGCCTTAACCGAAGGCTACCGTTATCAGCAAACGGTAGAAATACCGGTAGTATCGGTAAACAGTAACGATGTGCTAGGCGCTCCAGCTTACCTGAGCTACGCTGGGGAAAATAAGGTGGAGCTTTCCTTTGTTACCGAAAACGATCGGGCGATAACCCAGTACTGGATGCAAGCCAGCTTCCCTGACGGTAGCAGCCGTAAGTGGGAGAACAGCGCCAACCCTATTTTGCGCCTGCCGCCTTTTACCTACAGGGTTAACGGCGAAGGGAGCCTGGGGTTAAATATGCAACTGCTGGACAGGCGACCGGAAGAATGGAGTTGGAGCCGCACCTTTAGCCATAGGGTGCCAGAAGTGCGTTTAAGCCAGGAGAGCTTAGAGTTGGGGGTCCAAGATACCTTATACTTGGAGCTATACGATGAGCTAGGCGCAGCAGTGAGTAACGCTCGGGTGAATTTGCCTGGGGTAGGGGTGATGAACCCTACCGGTAAGGCAGGGGAGTATAGTATTACCTCCAGCTGGAATACCCCTGGCTTTCAGCGGATTGAAGCCACAGCGGCTAATGGCAGAGTGCTGGCAGAATTTTCCTCCTGGCTGAAAGTGCAAGCCCCTTTCAATTATACCATCTCCACCGCCAACGAGGCTTTGTTGGCAGGGGAGGATGTAACCCTCAGAATCAATGTCACCGACCAGCGGGGGGCTGCTCTCACCGGTACCGGTACCAAAGTACAGGCCTACGTAGATTATAACGAAACCCCTATCCAGGCTACCTGGGATGGCACTGCTTATGTGGTGCGGGTGAACCCCTGGACACGAGTGGAAATTACCGCCGAGAGTCTGGATGGCCGCTCGGCAGCGAAACCGTTGGAGCTGGAAGCGAGAGGCCCTCAGGTGAAGGCCAGCCTGGCAGCGCTTACCAGTGGCTTCCGGGAGAATTTGGAGCTAACCTTTAGCCATCCGGCTACGGGGGTTCCCATGGTGGGAACTATTGCTTTGCGGGGGTCAAATATCGACTATGTAACTAGAAATCCCCAAAGCAACGGCAACGATAACAAAAACGGCAGCGTTTTTTCCTGGGATGTTTGCGCTCGGATTACCCGGGAGGGGGGAGATAGCTTTCTGACAGCGGACTTCCTTTGGAACGGCAGGAGCTATAATGCGTCTATCGCCATACCGGTGCGTAATCCTACCGTAGAAACTGATCCGGCGCTCTTCCGCTTTGGCTCGGAGATGACCGTGGCGGTGCGGCTCCTCGCGGCAACGGGAACTCCGCTGGAAGGTATTATGATCCGCTCCAGCACTAACGCGGAGGAAAATATTACCGATGCTACCGGAACGGCTTCTTTCCGGGTGCGGGTGACCAACGAAAACGACTATACCTTCTTTATCAACCGGGATGATGTTTTACTCAACAACGGCTCAGTTCCTTCCAGCTTTACCCACCGGGTAGCTGTGGTGCGAGATACCACACCACCTACTATACGGGTCATGGGCACCAGCGAGGGGAGAATTACCACCACCGAGAACCCCTATAACTTGCAGATAGAGTTTAGCGACGATGGGGAGCTGGACTTTTTCTTCCTGGGCATAGTCAGGCATTCTTTAAGCGGCAGCTCCCAGGTGTGGCAGGGGTCGGTAGGGTTAAGTTTGGGCAATAACGATGTCATAATTATTGCCAGCGATAAGGCGGGTAACCGTAGCGAAGAACGGGCGCAAATAGTCTACAGCCTGCCCGGTGTCACTACCCCGGTAGCGACAGAGCCGCCAGGAGCGCCGGGAACACCTCCCATGGCACCTGGTCAGGAGGAGATCGTGACCATGGTGATTGGCTCGGCTCAGGTATGGCGTGGGGAAACTCTATTAGAAGCGCCGCCCCTGCCACCGCAGATCTACGATGGTCGAACCATGCTTCCTTTCCGCTATCTGTGTCAAACGGTTATGGGTGGTAAGGTGGATTATGAAGAAGATACCAGACGCATTCTTACCACGGTGAATGGACACGAACTGGTGATGCAGGTGGATAATCCTCTGATGACGGTAGACGGGGTGGAGTATACCCTTAGCGTAGCCCCCTTTGTGGACGGTGCTGGTTATACCATGGTACCTCTACGCGCCTTTGAGCCTATCGTGACCTCTCTCGCCTGGGACGAAGTAGCCCAGCAGGTGACGATAGTGCCTTAAGCTGTTGCTAAATTCGCTCCAGAGCGCACGCTGAAGGCGAGAGGCTGAAGAGTTGGTTTTCGGCTTAAACATAGCCCCGCCAAATCTTGAAGGTTAGACCTTCAAGCTGGCGGGGCTTCTTGGGTGAGTAAATTATGGTTTTTAGGCTATTTTATCCGGCGAGGGGGTGAAGGAGGCAGGTTAGACGAGGGGGGAGAGCCTTTCTTTCTGTAGACGAGCTTGCTTAAAAGCTCTTCCAGAGCTTCGCGATCTATAGAGGCGAGCATGTCATCGTCGTCATCGTCGTCATCGTCGTCATCGTCGTCATCGTCGTCGTCATCGTCGTCATCATCGTCGTCATCGTCGTCATCATCGTCGTCGTCATCGTCATCGTCATCGTCATCGTCGTCGTCGTCATCATCGTCATCATCGTCATCATCGTCGTCATCGTTGTCAGCCATCTCATCCAGGATATCTTCGTCCATCAAAAGCATCATCACCATGAGGAGTTCATGGAGCGAATCGATAACCATATGCATTAGCTCTTCCAAGGAGTCCATGCGGGTGGCTATGCTCCCGGTGGCTTCGGTTAGTTGGCTCAGCTTTTTAAGCTCCTGCTGTATCCCGGTTAACTGGGTGAGTAGTAGGCTATGCTCTTTCTCCATGAATGGTTACCCCCTGTGCATTATGCTAGCTTATACAGTTCGGCGTATCTGCCACCGGAAGCAATAAGTTCATCGTGCGTCCCCTTTTCGATGATAACCCCCAGGGAGAGGACGATAATTTGGTCTGCTTCCCGAATGGTGGAGAGGCGGTGGGCGATGATTAAGGTAGTGCGGTCTTTGGAGGCAGCCCGCATGGCATCCTGGATGAGGAGCTCAGTTTCCGTATCGATACTGGCAGTAGCTTCATCTAAGACCAACACCTTAGGCTGGAAAGCCATGGCGCGAGCAAAGGAGATAAGCTGCCGCTGACCGGCGGAGAAGGTGGCGCCACGTTCCATCACCGGGTGTTGGTAATGGTCGGGGAGGGACTCCACAAAGCGATCGGCGCCGATAAGTTTGGTGGCAGTTACGATCTCTTCGTCGGTAATATTCGTGTTGTTGAGGCGAATGTTGGAAGAGATATCCCCTGAGAAGAGGAAGACATCCTGCATGACCACGGCGATATTCCGACGCAGGGAGGTTAAGTTGAGTTCGTTGACATTCTTGCCGTCTAAGAGTATTTCTCCCTTTTGCACGGTGTAGAAGCGAGCGATAAGGGAGATAATGGTGGACTTGCCGGAACCAGTGGCGCCTACAAAGCCCACCGTTTGCCCCGGTTCAATAACAAAGGAGACATCTTTGAGCACCCAGTTATCTTCCACGTAAGCAAACCAGACATTCTTAAACTCAATGCGCCCCTGGCACTCGTCGATGACTTCACCGGCATCTAAATCTTCTAAATCGGAGTGATTATCCATAATACTAAAGATGCGTTCGGCAGAGACAAAAGCCGATTGGATGGAATTGAACTCGGAAGCCAGGCTGGAGATGGGGTTGAAGATTTGTTGAATATAGCTGATAAAGGCGTAAAGTGTACCCACTTCCAGGGCGCCCAGCTCGATGTCTCGGGAGAAGGCGATGATAAAGAGGGTGGCGGTGAGATTGTTCAGCATATTCATAAAGGGGTGACCAAGGCTGTTGAGCCAAATCTCTTTGAAGCCAAAGTCGTAATATTCTTTACCCAGTTGGTGGAAAAGATCGAACTTCTCCTTCTGGCGGTTAAAGATTTGCACCAGGCGCATACCGTTTATATTCTCGGCTAAGTAAGCGTTAACTTGGGAGAGCTTAGCTTTTATTTGGATATAGTTAGCTCGAGCGGCGCGGCGGTACCAAATGAGGAAGAGGGAGACCGGGGGGACAATCAGTGCTGAGGTAAGAGTTAGCTTGGGGGAGAGAGAAAGCATGGTGCCGACCACGCCAATGATGAGGACAATATCCTGGACTAAGTGGACGACTATGGAAGAATAGAACTGGTTTAACGATTCCACGTCGTTGATAATACGCGTTAAAAGGGAGCCGCTGGCGTTGTTATCGAAGAAGGTCATGGTCATGCTTTGCACGTGGTCGAAAAGCTCGGTGCGGATGCGATGAACGATGAGGCGACCACGGTAGGCGTTAATTTGAGCTTCAATATAGGAGACCGTTCCAGAGATGATAATGGCAGCAAAATAGGAAAAGGCCAAGAGGGCAATAGCGCGGAAATCGAAGCGCCCGACCCCCAGGTAGTTATCGATAACCACTTTAATAATGTAGGGTCGGATAATCTGGGACACATTTAAGATCATGGCCAGTAGCACACCGGCGACAAAGAGCTTCCAGACCGGCAGGAAGTAGCGCAGAACCCGCCCCATGACAGCACCGCTACCCTCCATGATATACTCATTTTGGGCACGCCGGGTGCCGACTTCCGTTCTGCCGGTGTTGTTATCGCCTCTTCCTCTCTCAGACAATGAGACCCACCTCCCTTGCCATGGCATTCCGGCTCTCCTGAGCCTGCTGTTCCCGCTGCAGTTCGGCGTAACGCCCGTTCATGGCAAGCAGCTCCTCGTGGGTGCCACGTTCCACAATGGCACCTTCTTCTAAGAAGATTATTTCATCGGCATGTTTAAGGGTTGAGATGCGGTGGGAAATGATAATGGTGGTGCGATCCTGGGTGAAGACTTTCAGGTTCGCCAGGATAGCAGCTTCCGTGTTCGTATCTACGGCGGAGAGGCAGTCGTCTAAAACAACCAGATCAGGGTTTTTAACCAGGGCACGGGCGATAGCGATGCGCTGCTTCTGCCCGCCGGAGAGGGTGACCCCCCGCTCGCCGCAGATAGTTTCAAACCCTTCGGGGAAATCGACAATATCGTTATAGATACAAGCCATTTTGGCAGCCTCCTCGGCGCTTTCGTCGGTAGTGCCGGGGGCGTAGAAGCGAATATTACCGTAGACATTATCGGAGAAGAGGAAGCCGTCCTGAGGGACGTAACCGACATGCTCCCGTAAGGTGGGGTTGGGGATGGTGGTGATGTCGTAACCGCCCACAAAGAGGGTGTTTTTACGAGCTGGGTAGAGCTTAAGCAGCAGATTGGCAATGGTGCTTTTGCCGCTGCCAGTAGGTCCCATAATGCCTAAGGTTTTTCCTTTGGGAAGGGTGACATTGACATCCTTCAGCACCAGGGGGAGTCCCAAATCGTAGGAGAAGCTGAGGTTTTTCATCTCCACCACTGGTTCCAGGTCGGTGATGTTAGGGTCGGTGCCAGCATCTTCTTCCCAAACTTCGGCGAAGACCAGGTTTAAGCGCTCCACCGAAGCGGTTCCCTGCTGCCAAGTTTCCAGGATACGCGAGACCATGCGCACCGGCTGCATGATCAGTCCGATATAGCCGTTAACTGCCACATAGGTTCCCAAGTCCATAGTTCCTTCGGAGACAAAACGGGCACCCACGACCATGAAGACGGAGAAGCTGATGCCGAAGGCCAACTGCGTGACAGGTTGCATCAAGGCTGAAAGGCGGGTGCGGTGCAGTTCGGCAGCGGTTTTTTTGTCTGAAAGATCGGCGAACTCGGCTGATTCTTCCCGCTCTTGGGCGAACCCTTTCAGGATACGGATACCCATGGTGTTTTCCTGGACGTGACCGGAGATAGCTGAGAGGGCTTGCTGCACAGCGACGAAGCGTTTGCGGAGAGCAATGCGCATGTAAGCCAGGACGATCATCACCATGGGAAGGGGAGCTAAGACGACCACGGTGGTGATAGGATCCATGCTTTCGACCATGAAGCCTAAAGAGACGAAGGTGATGAGGACAGCATCGACAATGCTGACAATGGCACTGCCGAAGAGGTTGCGCAGGTTTTGGATGTCACTAATTGCCCGGGTGATGATATCTCCCACTTTATTACGGTGGTAGAAAGCCAGAGGCAAGCTCTGGAGTTTAAGGAAGAACTGTTCCCGGACATAGAATTCTATGCTGCGGCTATTGCCAATTAGCAGGAGACGCCATATTAGTCTACTAATGAAGGCGAGTACGGCTATACCAGCCATGGTCAAAGCATAGGTACGAGCAGCAGCTACATCGACACTGCCCGCCTTGAGGGAATCCACCGCATATCCCATGTAACGGGGGATACTGGTGTTGAGCGTGGTGGAAAGAATGAGGACCGCTATGCCCACGACATAACCCAGCCAATTACGCCGGAAGAACTCTCGGGTTATAGCCCCCAAATCTCTCACTCCTTTCTGATATGTTCTTATTTAATTAACTGCATCATAATACACCATAATGAGAGATATGGAAAGAGGGAATCTTTCGGGTGGCGAAAAAAATACAAAAAGATAACAAAAACGACTAAAAATCTCAAAGTTTAACCCTCGGGCGAGGCTTTCATCAAGTACTTGGGAGTAGGTAACCTCCATCTATCAGAGAGGAAAGCTGGCTAGGGGGGTTAACCGGTATTATTATTATCCAAAATATGCTTAATTGCAAGAACATAACTTAATTCGCCGAAGAGCGCACTCTGAAGGCGAGAGGCCGAAGACTTTCTCTTCAGCCTCAAACTTCAGGTGTGAATTATGGCAAGCCGAATTTTTTTTGCAGGAATCTTGGGGAGGAGTGGCGAAACTGCCAAAGTGAATTAGCGGGGGTGAATAAACTGTTCGGATTTGGTATGGATATCGGCATCGACCTAGGCACGGCAACAGTGTTGGTCTTTGCCAAAAATAGAGGAATTGTGCTACATGAACCTTCGGTGGTAGCCGTAGACCGAGACACAGGCAAGCCTTTAGCTATAGGCGAAGAGGCGCGCCAGATGATCGGCCGCACCCCGGGGAATATTATCGCTGTCCGCCCTATGCGAGACGGCGTTATTGCCGACTATGAAGTTACCATGCAAATGCTGCGCACTTTTATCCGTAAAGTGTGCGGAGCATCACCTTTGTTTGGTCCCAGGGTGATGGTGGGGGTGCCTTCCGGCATTACGGTGGTGGAGCAAAGAGCCGTTATGGAGTCCGCCGAGGAAGCTGGCGCCAGGCAAACTTTTCTCATCGAAGAACCTTTAGCGGCAGCTTTGGGAGCGGGTATCGATATAGCCAAACCTAATGGCTCTATTGTGGTGGATATTGGCGGCGGGACTACTGATGTAGCGGTTATTTCCCTGGGGGGTATAGTTTTGTCCGAGGCGGCACGCATTGCCGGCGATAAAATGGACGAAGCCATTATCCGTTATATGCGTAACGAGCATAAGCTGCTTATTGGGGAACGCACAGCCGAAGAAATTAAAATTAAAGCCGGCACCGTTTACCCAGGCAACCGCAATGTGGAGCTGGAGGTGCGGGGCAGAGACCTTATCAATGGCTTACCTAAAACCATTGTCATCAACTCGGTGGAAACCTTGGAAGCTATGCAGGAGACTATTTCGGCTATTGTCACCCTGGTGAAATCGGTGCTGGAGCGCACCCCCCCGGAGCTGGCAGCCGATATTATGGACCGGGGTATTATTCTCACCGGCGGTGGTGCTCTTATGGACGGCATGGATATCCTTATGGAGAAGGAGACGGGTATTCATACCCACGTAGCCGAAAACCCCATTGAGTGCGTGGGTATTGGCACCGGTCGCGCCTTAGAATCGTTAAACACTTTAGCCAAGCATCTTACCAGCAGTAGGCGCAGGTGGTAAAGAGCTTAGGGAAGTTCAGGTAAATAGGGGGTACTGCCAGTGGTACGCGGTTTATACACAGCAGCAGCAGGCATGTTGGTGCAGCAGCAGCGGGTGGATGTTATCTCCAACAATATGGCTAACGCTGACACCGTGGGCTTTAAGCGGGAAACCACCGTAGTGGAAGAGTTCGCTCCCTATCTATGGGCTAACTTACGTATTCTTACCGAAAAGC